>NZ_RAWD01000017.1:0-61443 GCF_003612065.1 Corallococcus sp. CA047B | reverse complement strand
GGGCAGGGAAGTCCTTGCCCTACGGGTGGGGCCCCGCTCGATTGCAAGGACTGCCTCGACCCCTTTCATGTTCCGCCACGTCGCGCTTGGATGAGCACGGCGGCTGTTCCCACCCACCTCACAGCAGCT
Organism: Corallococcus sp. CA047B; assembly: GCF_003612065.1. NCBI lineage: Bacteria > Pseudomonadati > Myxococcota > Myxococcia > Myxococcales > Myxococcaceae > Corallococcus > Corallococcus sp. CA047B. The sequence goes on along the minus strand of NZ_RAWD01000017.1, from coordinate 61,314 downwards.
CACCGCGAAGGCCGGCTGAGCAGCGCACTCGGTTCGGGCCGGGCGTCAGTGGCCTGGGGGGATGACCTCGTGCTCCCGGCACAGCAGCTGGCTGTCCTCGCGTGACAGCGGCTCCTGCGTCAGGCCGCAGCGGAAGCGCCCCGGGCCTTCTCGCTGGAAAAGCTTGCAGGTGCCGCATGCGCCAAAGCTGCGCTGGGCATTCGCGGCTTGCAGGGAGCGCAATAGCCCGGTGAGCGCCTCTTCGAGCGCCGCGCCCTCGCCGGGCAGCTCCGTGAGGGCCCGCTTGAAGAGCTCGGGTGGCAGGGCCTGGGTCAGCACCGCGCGGCCCGCCTCCGTCAACAGCAGGTGAACGACGCGCCGATCCTCCGTATCGGCCTGCTTGCGCAACAGTCCCTTTTCCTCCAGCAGCAGGAGCGTCTGCGACACGGTGCCCTTGGTGAGCCCCAGGTACTCCGTCAGCGCCGCGGGCGTGTTGCTGTAGCGGTTGCACGACTGCAGGTAGCGCAGCGCCTGCAGGTGCACCGGCTGCAGCCCATGTGGCAGCCCCGCCGCCCGCTCCTCCGTGCGGAGCAGGTTCCCGAGTCGCTCGAGCAACGCATAGAGGCGGTCGCCGGCCATGGGCATGAAGGTATCGTGTCGATACCGAGTTGACAAGCGGAGTCGGTGGGCGCATTTAGTATCGAGTCGATACCATTCGATTGGCCGCACACCCCGCTGTCCCCAGGAGCAACCCATGACGACGCCCACCATCGCCCCCGTTGGCCCCGCGAATACGCCTGCCGCCTCCGAGCCCACGCTCGCCGCCCTGAAGGCGAAGTTCGGAACCGTTCCGAAGATGTTCTCCACCTTCGCCCACTCCCCCGCGGCGCTCGACGCCGTGGCGGGCTACTTCAACGCCATGGGCGGCGCGAAGCTGTCGCCGCGCACGCAGGAGGCCATCGCCATCGCGGTGGCGGAGCTGAACCGCTGCACCTACTGCCTCTCCGCGCACACGGCGCTGGCGAAGGGGCACGGGGTGAAAGCGGATGAGCTGAGTGGCTTTCGCACCGGCCGTTCGGCGGACCCCCGCGAGCAGGCCATCCTGGACCTCGCCGTCGCCATCGCCCGCACGCGGGCGGCGGACGTGGGCCCGCAGCTCGCACAGGCACGCAAGGCGGGGCTGAGTGACGCGGAGCTGGTGGAGGTGGTGGCGGCGGTCGCGCAGAACGTGCTCACCAACTACCTCAACGTGGTGGCCGGCACCGAGGTCGACTTCCCCCGCGTCGCCTGAGCCTCCGCCCGGGGGGCGCCGGCGGGGTCGCGGCGCCCCTGGGGGCTTCAGTCACGCAGGGCGCGACTTCCAGCCGCCCTGTGCTGGTGTTGGCTCAAGGCGATAGCGCCAATACCCACCGCACCGCGCCGAGCACCGCCGAGTCCGCCTCCGCCACGTCGCGCCTGGATGCGCACAGCGGTTGTTCCCGCCCGCCGCACAGCAGGTGTCCGTTCGTCTTCTCATCCACGGCCCATTGCGGAAGCGAACCCACCAGCCCTGCTACGCCCCAGGGCGAAGCGCGCGAAGCCCCGTCGTCCCGCATCGAGTTCCCCCAGGGGAACAGCCGGCCATCCGGACCGCGCGCCGCCATCTCCCACGCCTCACCGGAAGGCAATCGCAGCTCCACGCCCTCAATCCGTGACAGCGCCGCGCACACCTGCTCCGCCTGGGCCCACGTGCAAGGCGCGGCTTCCTCCGCGTCCGCGCTCGCCGTCCCCATGGGTCCCTGTGCCGCCGCCAGTGTCCACGCCGCGGCCGCTCGACTCACCGGAACCCGCGCAACGAAGAACCCCGGCGAGCGGACCCGCCGCAACGTCGCGCCCGTCCCCAGCCAGTGCTCCACCGCCGGCACCCATCGTGCCTCCAGCCCGGAGCGCCGCAGCCGATACGTGCCCTCATGCGCCACCAATGCCTCGGGCAGGGCCTGCGGCGGACTGCCCGGGTCCACGGGCGTCGTGAGCGCATGCAGCAGCAGCGTGGGATCATCCAGCACCTCCGCCGGCCCTGACAGCGCGCGCAGCAGCGGCGCCATCCGTTCCCGCTTCGGTGAACCCTCCGGTGGCAGCGGCCGTCCTGCCAGCACCCCCGCCACCAGGTCCCGCAGACCTGAATAGAACAGCCGGTCCCGGGGATCCGCGCCCTCGCGCGTGGACGTGGGCATCTTCGCCGCGACCAGCGCCGGAATCACCGCACGGGCCTGGAGCCGCGCCGCGGTCATCACCGCCGTCACCCGCACCTCCGCGTCCGCATCCACCAGCGCGGAGTTCAACACCGCGTCGATGTGCGGATTGGATCGCGGATGATCCTGGATGAGCCAGCGCAGCACCTGCCGCCGCTGCTCCTCCCCCGGCAGGTGCGCGAACAGGACGGAGCGCTCCGGATGCGCCCGCTTCTCCGCCTCCAGCACCTGGAACGCTTCTGGCACCCCCGCCGGAACAAGCTGCGCATGCACGCGCTCGGCGGTGCGCGAAACGCTCTCCTCCGGATGGAAGCGCAGCGCCGCCACGCGCTCCAGCGACGAACGCTCGCGCAGCTCCCCGGTGGCGAGCAATCCCAGCAACACGTCCTTCGTCTCCCGCGACGCCAGCAACGCCGCGAGCGCCGGGGCGTCCAGCACCGGCACCTGCCGCCGCACCGCGTTCCAGCCTTCCACCGCGTCCCGCCCGTGGAGCTGGAGCACCCGCAGCCTCACCACCGGGTTGAACGAGTACTGAAGCTCCGTGCCCTTCGCGCGATGCACATACACCGCCAGCTCCGGTTCTCCGGGGATGAGCGGCGGTGTCTGGCTTTCGGACTGGAGGAACCAGCCCAGCCCCTCCAGCACGCGGTCCAGCGCCTCGAAGGTGAAGTCCGGCCGGGCGACCAGGGTAGGGGAGGGCATCACGCGGGCTTCACGCGTGAGTGCACGGCCTCCAGGACCTCCGCGACCGGCCGGTGCTCGAACCCGACGTGGAAGGAGCGAGCCGCCCAGAGCAGGTCCTTCCAGTCGAGCGTGTCCGCGGCCCGCTTCATGGGGAAGACCTCCGCGAACGTCTCCCACGCCGGGCGGACCTCCTCGGCCCGTGCCTGTCGCCGCTGTGCCGTCGCGAGGTAGCGGACGAAGCCCTGAACGTTGAACCCGAAGGTCTGTCCCGGCGTGAAGCTCTCGGGCAGCTTTCCCCCACCGACGAACCGGGCCGCGAGCTCCGGCAGCCCCTGGGCGAGCGACACCAGGCCACAGCGGTACGCCAGCACCTCGTGCAGCGTCCGGCGCGCCTTCATCAGCGCCTCCAGCCAGGACTCCACGGGCGCGCGGGCGAGGAGCCCGTCCACCTGCCCTGCACACTCCATCGCGTTCACGAACGACAGCACGTTGACGACCTGCTCGGGCCGCAGGTCGTCGAAGTCCTCCGCGACCTGCTGGAGCGCGGGGCCGGCCAGTCGCGCCAGCGGCTCCGCCAGCGCCCGGCCTTCGGTGGGGCCGCACAGCACGAGCATCCGGCTGAGCGTGTTGCTCAGGGGGCCTGCTTCCCGCACGGGGGCATTCGCGTTCGCCAACACGGAGGGCGTCAGCAGCTTGATCGTCTCCTTCGCGTCCGCGCCTTCGCGGCCCCCGGAGCCGAAGAGTGCGCTCCAGGTGCTGGGGTTGTCGTTCGGCTGGCCCGCCATGCGTCCTCCTTCGCCCGTCATCCCTGTTGCTTGCGTCGCTCGAAGATCGCGAGGTGCCGCTTCCGTCGCGCGCGGTACTCCTCTTTGACGTGCTCCGAGGCCTGTCGCAACCGCTCCGGCAGCGCGCCGCTCTCCACCTGGGCCTGGAGTTTGGGCAGGAAGCGCGACACGGCCTGGACGCTCGGGTTCTTGCGCCGCTTGAGCCGCTCCTCGTTGTCCCGGGCCCACTCCGCGCAGTCCAACCCTTGCGCCAGCTCCACCAGCGCGTCGATGTCCTGCTCGGTCAGCGTGAACTCCTCCAGGTAGTCCTCCGCCGTTCCGTAGGCCTTCTTCTCCTCCGGAAACTCCGCCGCGGTGAGCACCAGCCCCTTGGCCACGCCCTCGTCCAGCGGGGCAATGGTCTTCAGGGGCGTGTCGCAGAACGGGCACTTGTCCGGGTCCGGAAGCGTGAGCGTCTCACGCCGGGTCACCACCAGCTTCTGGTGCACGGTGAACTTCGAGCCGCACACGTAGCAGGTGACTGTTCTCGATGGTTGACCACGCATGGCGAGTCGTCCTCATGGGGGCCAGCGCCCCGGGAGCAGGTCGATGAGGCGCCGACCAAAGGTCTCCGCGTCCGCTTCAATCGGCTGCGAATAATAGCGCGCGCCCGCCTGGAAGTACGCGCCTCCGGAGCCCGGGAGGTTTCCGGCCCACGCCCCCGCGAGCGGGTGCGAGGAGCGCCCGAGCGACAACTGGTACGCCTGATACGCCTGATAGTAGTGCCGGCTCTCGTGGACGATGGTGCCAACGGCGTCGCCCACCGACAGCCCGGTCGCGATGACCAGCCGGCCCCGCTTCCGGTAGGGCCTCAGCCGCCCACTCCTGAGGCGCCGGAAGTTCCAGCTCATGTAGCCATAGTCCCCGCGCAGGTTCTTGAAGAGGATGTCCGGCCGCCTCGACTTGGGGATGCCCAACGCGTCCAGGGTGATCTCCGCCGCTTCCCGCAGCGCCTGTTCCCTTTCCAACGGGCGCAGCGAGCTGAACTTCCTCGGATCGAGTTCGGGAATCTGCTTGAGCCGGTCGCGGATCTCACGCAGCTGCACGCGCTCGAACTCCATGAACTTTCGCGCCGACCACTGCTGGGACAGGCTGATGTCGAAGCCGCCCCAGCCCAGCACCCCGACTCCCGGGACGACGGTCCGCACCCGGTGCACGTCCCCCAGGCCCGTCGCGGCGTTCGCCACGTCGCTCCCCGTCGGCGGCATGACGACGGGCGGTGGGCGCTCGAAGCGCGCGTCGATGCGCGTGATGGCGCCCGCGGTCGCAGTGGGATCCAAGCCCCGCACCAGGCGGGGCCGGGGCCCCGGGTCGATGCCATGCTTCGAGAACATCCCCGTCCCCGGGGTGGTTCCGTCCAGGGCGTCCTCCACGGCCTGGAGCGCCTTCTCCACCTCCGGGACACGTCCTGACTTGAAGGACGCCTTCAGGTCGCGCTTGAGCTGTTTGACGAGCGTCCGGTCCTCGATCCCCGGTGGAAGTTTCTGGGCGAGGAGATCCAGCTTGCGCCACGCGTTCGCGACGCGATCGATGCGGGCGGCCAGGGACTTGCCAGGCATCTTCGTCCTGGGACCGATGCGCAGCTCAATCTGCACCCGCCACTGGTCAATGGCATCCTTGAGCTTCGCGACGTGCGTCGGGCTCAACTGGTGGAGACGGGTCCAGTTCTCGTTGTCGAGCGCCTCGCGCAACAGCTCCATGTTGCTCAGCAGGTTCTCTCCGACCGAGGTGAACTTGCGGAACTTGGGGTCCTGCTTGCCTCCCTTGACCTCCACGATGTGGATGTCGGCGCGGGTCGGGTTGACGCCGTCATCGAATTGGAACAACAGCTCGTCGAAGCCGCTGCCCTGTTCCCCCTTGGGTTTGAAGGTGACGCGCTGGAACTCCTTGCCCGGCCCCAGCCGGTCTCCCAGGATGTCCTCCGTCATCCGGCGCGAAGCGCCCTTCTCCAGCTCGCCTCCTTCCTTGTTGACGAACCCGCCGCGCTTCTCCCAGCGCGGGCTCTTGCGCGCGGAGAGGATCTCCTCGAACAGCTCCTTCTGCCCCTGCGCGTTGGTCTTCTCGACCAGTCGGTAGTAGCGCTTTTCTGAAACCCGCCGCTTGCGGTCGAACTTCAGCTCCTCCCACGCGGGGCCGACTTGTTCCAGGGACTCCCCGGCTCCCACCGGCGTGGTGGTGCGTTTGAGTTGCTCCTTCGAAAGCGGCGTGCGCTCCAGCGTCTGGATGTTCGGGTCGTCCACCTCCGGGCGCTTGAGGGAGTACGCGCCCACGTCCTGGTTCGGGTGCACCTGGGAGGTCTGGGGCCATGTTTCTGGCTTCACCTCCGGCGCCTTGGCCTCGGGCAGCTCGGGAGCCTGGGGCGGGACGGGGGGCTCCTTCTTGCTGAACAGCCGCGGCGGTTCGTTCAGGTACTGGGGCTTCGTGCGCGTACCCTGTCCGAACTCCGCGAGTTCCGACGGGGTGAAGGCGTCCACCTCTCCCAGCCGCTTGCGCAGGTTTCCGAGCGACCGTTCCCCCCGCTCGATGCGGCGCGCCGCCTCGCCCGGGTCCATGGACACGCCGCGCTTCGCCTCCAGCGAGGCGAGCAGTGACTCCTGCGCGTCGATCTCCAGCCGCAGCTTCTTGCGGTACAGCTCGAACTGCTTTTCGACGGGCAGCCGGTCCCAGTGCCGCAGCGCCGTTTCGTCCAGCGCTTGGACCAGTTCGCGCGTCGCCTTGTCGTGGCGCTGGAGCAGGTGCAGGCCCTCTTCGCCCAACGCCGCCAGGTCCGCGCCCGCCTTGAAGACGATGGTCGGCTTGCCCCGGCGGAACATCGTGACGGCCTCGGCGGACTTGCTGCCGGTGAGCGCCTCGAAGTCCTCCTTGGAGAGCATCTCGATGGGCGTGTTCGCGAACGCCTTGCGCTGCGCGGGCGGCACGTGCTCCAGCAGCTCCTTGCGCATCGTGCGCTGGAGCTGCTTCTTGTCGAAGTCGCCGGACATCTGCTTGAGCAGGCCGTCGTCGAACTCGCGCAGGAACTCCTTCATCCCCCCCGCCGGGTTCTCCACCTTCCACTTCTTGAACAGCGTCAGGCGCTCCTGGGGCGTGCCCCGGAAGGCGAGCAGATCGTGGGTGCGCGGCGGGGGCGCCCGGGGCTTGGAGATGCCTCCCAGCGCGCCCAGGCCTCCGGAGATGAGAGCGCCCGGCGCCGCCTGCATCGCGGTGCCCGCGAGCACGTTGAGCAGCGCGTTGCCGCCCTTGTAGTTCTCATCGTTGAGGACGTTGCCCAGGAACGCGGAGGGCACCGACTGCACCAGGCCCTCGGCGCCCTGCGCCAGGCCGTGCGCCGTCATGCGCGCCATCACTCCGCCTTCGCCGGCCATGCGCGCCAGGAACCCCATCTTGAGCAGCCGGGAGCCCATGCCCGCCGTCGCCACGGAGGTGAGGACGTCCACGGCGCCCACGCCCGCGTCGGTGGCCGCCTCCTCCCAGCCGTAGGCGGAGCCCTTCAGTGCCGCCTTCGCGAGCATCGTCACGGCGACGGTGGCCAGCGCCGTGCCCACCAGCACCGTGGAGCTGGCCATGAACGAGCCGAACGCCGCCCAGAACCCCACGCCCGCCGGTGGGGCGAAGATGCTCAGCAGCACGCCGATGACGACCGCGATCGCCATCACCGCCGCCGTGGCGATGGTCACGACGAAGTCGGTGACGGTGTCCACGTGCTCGCGGTGCATCGTCACCGCTTCGTCGGAGAGCTCCGCCTGGTGGTCGATGCGGGCGGCCTTCTTCTCCCAGTCGTCCTGCCACTTGCGCAGCGTGTCCGCGTTGTAGTCCTTGTCCCCCGGCTTCGGCCGCCGCGACTCGTGCAGCTCCAGCGCCGCCACCTCGGCGTCGAGCGTGGCCGTCTGGTCGCGCAAAATCTTGAGCGCCGAGCGCGAGAAGATGTTGGACGAATCCAACTCGAAGCCTTCCCGGCGCTTCGCCCGGGCCAGCTTCTCCCGGGGCGTGACGGCCTCGCCGTAGTCCACCACGTCGAGGATGTCGAAGGCCTCGCGCCCGCTCAGCTCCGACTCGATGCGTGCGCGGAAGCGCTCGAACGGGGTGCGCGTGTCGCCGGCGTCGGGCGGGTTGTTCTTCGCCCATTGCTCCGCGATGGCGTTGATCTCCTCGCGGCTCTTGCCCGCGAGCACCTCCTTGAGGGCGTCCTCGTCGGTGCCGACGCCCTGGACCGCGAACTGCACGACCTCCGCGTCCGTGAGGTAGCCCTTGGCGAGCAGCGCGTCGACCGCGTCCCGGTCCGCGCCGGACGTGTCGAAGCGGACGGCCTGCTCGAACGTCATCTGGCCGGAGCCGGCGGTCACGTAGCTGGCGTCGTACTCCGCCGCCAGCGCCTTCATGTTCGCCTGGGCGTGCTCCTGTGCATGGGCCTTCGCCGCGAGGTCGACGTTCTTGCGCTCCTTCGCGAGGCGCGCCTGCAGCTTCTCCGGGCTCCACTTCTCCAGGAACTCCAGCTCGCTGATGAGCCCCTTCTTGCGGTCCGCGTCCGTGAGCGGGCCCTCGCTCGCGGGTTTGACCTTCGCCTCGTCCAGCCCGCGCTCGATGTCGATCCGCTCCTGGATGTCCAGGTAGCCGTCGCGGCGCTCGTCGGCGATCTGCCGGCGGCCCTCCGCGGACATCGCGGTGCGGATGATCGTGTCGTCCGCGTAGAAGAAGCTGGTGTGCTCGATGTGGATGCGCGCGGCATCGACCTGCAGGCCCTTGTCGTCCCGCAGGCCCTCGATGAGCTTGAGCTCATCGCCGCCCATCTCGTCGCGGTACGCGGCGCTGAGCGCGCTCTCGCCCGAGGCGCGCCCGGTCCAGTCCTTGCCGTACTGGCGCTCGTAGGCCGCGTCGATGTCCTTGTTGCGCTTGAGCAGCTCCGCCTTCAGCGTCTTGGAGTCCCAGCCGTACTGCTGCGCGTCGGCCTCCGTCTCCTTGCGGACGCGGTCGTAGACCGCCTCGATGCCCGCGCGGTCCGTGCCCAGGCCGAAGAACCACGAGCCGCGCATGGCGCGGTCCAGCTCGATGGCGCGCGCGTCCTCGGTGCGGCCCTCCACCAGGGCGTGCATCTCGTCGGCGTCGTGGGTCTTCAGCGAGCCGCTGCGCAGCTCGTCGTCCAACTGGGTGATGAGGTCGAGGCCGTACTTCTCCTTGTAGGCCTTCTTGATGGCGTCGACCTGCTCGGGCGTCTTGCCGCGCAGCAGGGTGAGGATCGCGGCTTCGTCCGTGCCCAGGCCGGTGCCCAGGAACGTGCCGTGCATCGCGTCGTCCAGCTCCACGGCGGCGGCCTTGGCGGCGTTGCCGGAGAGCAGGGCCTCCGCCTTGTCCCAGTCGTGCGTGCTGGTGCTGAAGAAGTCGTCCAGCTCGCTCTTCAGGCGCTCGCGCAGGTTCTCCCCGCCGTTGCGGGACGCGTAGAGCAGCTCGACGTAGTGGCCCTGGATGGGGGTGAGGTTGGCGAGCGCGTCGAAGATCTTCTTCTCTTCGGTGCCCCACGTGTGGTTGACGCCCTGTTCCACCTTCCCGACGATGTTGAGGGCGTCGCTGCTGAACTGCGGCTTCTGCGCCTCCACCACCGTGCGGACGCGGTCCAGGTCGGTGGCGGCGAGGATCTCCTTCTCCAGCGCCTCCATGAGCGGCTTGCGCCGCTGGCCGGCGATGCGCACCGCCAGCCCCTCCGCGAGCGCCTGGACGGCGTCCTTGCCGCCCTTGCCGTAGTAGGTGACGAGGATGGCCTTCTGCTCCTCGCTCAGGTCCTGGCGCTTCTTGAGGGCTTCGGCGTCCAGCTCCTCGCCCTGGCGCAGGCGCACCTCCGCGAGGAACAGCATGTTCTTGTCGAGCGACGTCTTGTTCTCGGCGGAGACCGCGGCCTCCCACGCCTTGCTCTCGTCGTGGGCGGAGTCGAGCCAGTCGATGATCCAGCCGAGCAGCCGGTCCCAGAACCCTCGCTCGTAGCCGATCTGCTTCGCGTGCCAGTCGCGGATGACCTCCTTGGCCTCCTTGCCCGCCCGGCGCAGCTCGTCCTGGTAGCGCTCCACGCTCTGGTCGATGTCGCGTTTGGCCTTGCTGACGACGGCGCCAATCTCCTTGCGGCGGTCGTCGAGCCACTTCTTCGTCGGGCGGTACAGCTCCGTGGCGGCCTTGAGCTTCGCCGGATCCTCACCGGCGTCCTTCTTGAGCTGCCATTCGTCCTGGAGGGCGGCGAGCTCGTACGCGCGCATCTGGTCGCTCGCGGCCTTGACGAAGGCTTCCTTGAAGCGCTTGCCGTTCTGGTCGTACCGGACGACCCAGCTGTCCACCTTGGTGTCGACGGCGGCGAGCAGCGCGTCGCGCTTGCGGCGGGCCTCGGTCAGGTCGACGCCGCCCTTGATGGCGGCGGCCTTGGCCTCCGCCTGGGCATCCAGCGAGGCGCGCACGCGGGCGAGCGAATCGTTGAATGTCTTTCCGCTCTCCTCCAGGCTCTGCTTCGCCTCCTCGTGGGCCTTGCTGAGCGTGGCGGTGGTGGCCTCGTGGGAATCGACGAGCGTCTTGCGGCGGGCCTCGACCTTGGCGTCCAGGTCCTCCTTCTTGATCTGCGCGGCGTCGGCGATGCGCTGGAGTTCAGCGGCGAAGAGGGGACGCTCCGCGGCGATGAGGCCCACGCCCCAGGACGTGTCCAGCCCACCGGTGACATACGCCTCGCGGGCTTTCTGGACGGAGGCGTCGGCGTACCGGTCCGGGGCGGCGAGCAGGCGTGCCAGCACATCGCCAATGTCCACGCGGGCGAAGTCGGGGACGTTGATGGGCGCGGGCGCGGCCTCTTCGATGACGGTGACGCCCTTCGCGGGCTCCTTGGGGGCGACCTTCGCCTTCTTCTGCTTTTCGGCCGCGTCGGTGATCTTCTTCTCGAGGAGCGTCCAGTCCTTGAGCTTCTCCGGGTCGGTGGGCTTGGGACCGCCGGGCTTGTAGACGAGGTCCCCCAGCGGGCCCTTGATGAGCAGGTGCCCTCCGTCGTCGCGGATGAGCTGCGCGCCAATCTCCGGCACGTGGCCCAGCGGACTCTTCTGAAGGTCGGGGAGCGTGGCTTCGCGGACCTCCAGCTTGCGGTCGCATTTCGCGTCGACGAGGGAGGAGGCCTTGCCGGTGGGATCATCCGGGATGGCCGGCAGGTCCTTCGGCTGCTTCGCCGGGGTGATGGCCTTCTTGCCTTCGTCCTCAAGCTGCTTGAGCCGCGCGGCGCGGACCGCGTTCGGGTCCACCGCGGCCTGTTGGACCTTGAAGGTATAGCGGGGCGCCGGAGGCAGTTGGGGTTGGGGGACCTTCTCGGTGGTGCTGGTGATGCGGCCCTTCCATGCCGCCAGGGCGCCCTCGTCCGCGCTGGGGCCCGGCCCCGGCGCGGGGCTGACCGTCGCGGGCGCCTCCGCGATGGGCTCGGGAGGAGGCGCCGGGAGCACGGCGGGCGTCGTGGCTTCGGCGGGGAGGACGCCGCTGGTATCCGGCGCGGTCTGGAGGCCCTTCTGGACGCCCTGGACGCCCTGGGCGTGGGCCTCGGCCAGCTGCTTCGTCGCCGCCACCGCCGCGGGGACTTCCGCGGAGACGGCGGGAGGCGTCTCGGCGGTGCGGCCAGTGTCGGCGGTGGCGTCGGGTTGGGGGAGGGGCGGCTTCGTGGCGGGCGTGGGTCCCTTCGTGCCCGGTGCGGCCGGGCGGATCGTGATGCGCACGTCGCCCCGTCCCGCCAGCACGTTCAAGACCGTGTCGAGCCTGGCGACCTCGCCCAGGCTCCCGGGCTCGGGTCCTGCTTCGAGGGGCGTGGGGGGCGGCTCGGGAGTGGTCTCCTCTCCGCCCACGCCCGGCGTATCGACGGTGGTGTCCGTGTCCGAAGCGGCAGCCGGTGACGTGCTGCCGCCCAGGCCCGCGGCGTCCGTGCCACCGGGCGTCGCACCCCTCGCGGAGACGTCGGCACCGGCCCCCGTCACGGCGGTCGCGCCATCGAGCGTCGCACCGCTCGCGGAGACGTCGGCACGGGCCCGGGCTTCGGCGAGCCACGCGGCGGTGTCCGCGAGTTCTTCCGCGGAGCCAGGAGGTAGCACGGCGGTGCGGGCCGCCGCGCGCCGTCGCGCCTCTTCCTCCTGCGCAGCGACGGTGGGGGCCTGGGCGGCACCGTCCGCCTCCGCGAGCCCGGTGTGCGGCTGGGGCGCGAGTCCGGCGATGCCCGCCTCGGCATCCAGGGCGCCCGGCTCGGACAGCAGGCCCACTTCGGGAGGATGCGCGGGGCATGGGTCGAAGAGGTGGGAGCGGGGCCCGCTCAGCGTCCGCCACGCCGGATCATTCACCCGGCGCCCCAGGTCGCGCGCCGTGTCGCGCAGCACCTGACCGGAGACACCGGGGCCCGTGCCCTTCAGCGAGGCGAGGCGGGACGCCAGCTCCCGGGCGGGGTTGGAGGACGCGGGCCCCCGGGGAACGACGCCCGGCTTGCGGGGGAGCGGGGACGAAGGGGTGCGTCCGGAAGTCTTCCGGGTCGCGGCCTTGATGGACGCCCTCGTACCCTGTTCACGGATGCGCACGGTCCCCCCGCACCATCAGTGAAGAAAACGCTAGGTCATCTCCACGTCCAGCACCAGGGAGGCCCGGATGGGATGTCCGTGACTGCTCCAAAAGCGATGGAGGAGGTCGAAGTCGTAGCTCTCCTGCACGCGGGGGGTGAGCTTGCGACCATCCAGCTCATGGGGAAGTCCGCGCGTGAGCAGTCCATGCAGGACGCCCAGCAGCTCGTGTTCCTCCTCGGCGCGGTTGGACCAGGCGGAGACGATGACGCCCAGGCGCAGGGCCCCGCTCTGCGTGACGGCCAGCCGGTAGAGCGCGAGCGAGACCGCGGGCCGCTTTCCCGCCAGGGCCTCCCGGGTGGGAGAGCCGTGCAGGATGTGGATCTCCTTGAGGAAGTGTTGGCGAAGCTGCGTGTCCAGTGCCTCCTGGAACACCTCCGCCACGCGGCGCAGGCGCGTGCCCGCGTCGCCGGGGCTCTCCGCCTCCGGGCGCCGTGACAGCCGGCCCAGCTCATACAGCTCCAGCGCGACGGCGCGCTCCAGGTGGTCCTGGCACAGCGGCGCCCCGGCCTGCTCCGCGAGGAAGATGCCCTTGAGGGCGGCGTTGCGGATGTCCCCGCCCGCCAGCCGGTGCCGCTGGGCGAGCCCCGCGAGGTCGAGCGCTCCCTCGCGCGGCACACCTTGGGGAAGCATCAACTCCCAGATGCGGCGGCGCTCGTCGACCTCGGGGAAGGGGAACTCGATGCGCGCGTGGAAGCGGCGCAGGAAGGCTTCGTCGATGGCCGTTTGCAGGTTGGTGGCCAGGATGATGAGGCCGTCGTGTCGCTCGATGCGCTGGAGCAGGAAGCCCACCTCCAGGTTGGCGAACCGGTCATTGGCGTTGCTGACCTCGGTGCGGGCGGAGAAGAGTGAATCCGCCTCGTCGAAGAACAGCACGGCGCCCGAGCGCTCTCCGTGGGTGAGGACCTCGTCGATGTTCTTCTCCGTCTCGCCCACGTACTTGCTGACGAGCCGGGACAGGTCCACGACGTAGAGCGGCCGGCCCACGGCGTGCGCGATGACCTCCGCGGCCAACGTCTTGCCCGTGCCGGAGCGGCCGGAGAACAGCGCCACGGGCCCGGTGTGGAGCCGGAAGCGGCGCAGGAGCCCGCGCTCCTCGGCGACGCGGTCGCGCTGGGCCACGTAGAACAGCAGCCGCTCCAGGGCCTCGCGGGTGGTGTCCCGGACCACGAGGTCCGCGAACGTCCGGGACGTCTCCAGCCGGTAGCCATGGCGCAGCGGCACCTGGACCCGCCGGGACGCGGCGGCACGAAGCGCCTCCGCCTCCCCCCCGGGGGCCGCTTCGAAGGCGGCACGAACCTCCTGCCGTCCCCCCCGGAAGCTGGAAGCCAGACGTCCGGCGTCGGCCTCGTCCAATGACAGACCCCGCGCCAGGGCCTCCTCGCGCCACAGGGCGCGCCGCTGGGTGAAGCCCAGGGCGGGCGCTTCATGGTGGGGAACGGCGACGGGCTGGGCGGAATCACACATCACCAGCGCCCGGCCCCCGAAGCGTGAACACAGCCCTGAGAGGGTTTCCGTGACGGACAGCGCGAGACTCCGCTCACACCCGGCCAGGTCCACGGCCAGCACGGCCCCGCGCACGCAGGCCATGCGCCACAGGGCCCGCGCTGCCCCGGTGGACTCCAGGGCCCCGGCCCAGCGGGCGACGACCAGGGAGGTGCCCGCGTGGGACGCGAAGTCCAGCGCCACGCCCAGGCGTTCCCCTTCGCCATGCACCACGGCGAAGGAACCGGCGCCACGCGGATCCGGTGGTTGAACGGGCTCCGTGTCGTGCCACTCCAGGGGCATGTCGCCCAGGACGGAGGGCCGGGGCAATTCCAGCAGCGCTTCGAGTACCTCCGGCGCCAGGTCCACGGGGCGGAGCAGGGGAGGAAAGGCGCCCAGGCCCGTCTGCAACAGCCCCCCGCCGACGAGCAGGCCGCTCTCGGTCAGCGACGTGTGCAGCCGCTGCGCGCGGGCGGGCGTGCGACCCAGGACGGTGAAGAGCAACCGCTCCACGTTCCATCCCTGGGCGGTGTCGTCCTGGAGCACGGCGAACAGGCGCGGGTAGCGCGGCTCCAGGTGCGCCGCGAGCAGGACGAGCAGCGCCTCCTCCTCCACGGCCTCCAGCCGCAGCGACGCCCGCAGCCGAGCGAAGGGCAGGGGAGGCGAGGTCCCCAACAGCGGCGTCTCCGGGAGCGCCGTGCTGAAGGCAAGCTCGGCGGAGGGCGTCCGCACGGTGGCGCGAACCGCGTCCCAGCCCCCCTCCGCCTCACCCCGGAGCTTCGAGGCACGTGCTTCCTCCAGGTCACAGACCTGGACCAGCAGCGCATCCAGACGCGTGAGCGTCTCCCCCCACGATGATCCCATCGGGCGCCTCCAACCCGCGAGCATACGGCGGGACGCGGCCTGCCACCCCATTGGTATTCCTCCAATGGATTGGAGGAACTGCTGACCCGGTGGCGGTGCAGGTGGTAGAGACCAGCACATGAGTCAAAGCGGTCCTGAAGGGGTGTCGGCCCTGGACTTCCGGGAGGCGATGTCCCGGTGGGCAAGCGGGGTGGCGGTGGTGTCGGTCCGTGACGCGGAAGGTGTCGCGGCGACGACAGTCAGCTCCTTCAGCTCGCTGTCGCTGAGCCCGCCGCTGGTGGCGCTGGCCCTCCAGCAGACGTCCCGGACCCTGAAGCGCGTGGAGGCCGCTGGCCGCTTCAGCGTGAGCGTCCTGTCCACCGCCCAACGGGAGATTTCGGTCCGCTGCGCGAAGGGAGACGCGGAGGGGCTGGCGTTCGACGAGCGGGCCTTCGTGCAGGACAGCCTGGCAGGCCTGGGCTGCGATGTGTTGGATGTGCACCGTTACGGCGATCACCTGTTGCTGGTGGGACGCGTGGTGGGCATCCAGCGGGGTGTGGAAGGGGATCCGCTGGTCTACTGGAACCGGGGTTATCGCGCGGTGACGGCGCATCCGGATTTGGAACCGACGCGGAAGTAGCAGACGAACAGCAGCACATTCACCACATACCGAAAGGACGTACCCGATGCCGTTCACGTTGCCCGAGCTTCCGTACAAGAAGGACGCGCTGGCCCCTCACATCAGCGCGGAGACGCTGGAGTACCACCACGGCAAGCATCACAACGCGTATGTGACGAACCTGAACAAGCTCATCGACGGCAAGCCGGAGGCGAGCAAGTCGCTCATCGACATCATCCTGAGCAGCGACGGGGGCGTGTTCAACAACTCCGCCCAGGTGTGGAACCACACCTTCTACTGGCACTGCATGGCGCCCAACGGTGGCGGCGAGCCCCGGGGCGAGCTGGCGGACGCGATCAACGGCGCCTTCGGCACCTTCGCGAAGTTCAAGGAGGAGTTCGCCAACGCCGCCGCGACGCAGTTCGGCTCCGGCTGGGCGTGGCTGGTGCAGGAGAAGGACGGCAAGCTGGGCATCGCGAAGACGGGCAACGCGGACCTGCCGATGAAGCACGGCCAGAAGGCGCTGCTCACCATCGACGTCTGGGAGCACGCCTACTATATCGACTACCGGAACCTGCGCCCCAAGTACATCGAGACGTTCCTCACGAGCCTGGTGAACTGGGACTTCGTGACCCAGAACCTCAAGGGCACGGAAATCTTCAAGGGCGACCGCTAACTCAACCGTTGAAGAGAACCGCGCGGCCCGGTCGGCACGGTCCGGTGTGGCGCGGTTCTCCACGGGTGTAGCAACCCGCCGGGTGGTCGAAATCCCTGGGGGCTCCTGTAGTGTCCGTTGATGAGCAAGCGGGAGAGCGTCAACAACAGCGCGAAGTTCCTGATGGATGGCGAAGAATTCTTCGCCACCTTCGTCAAGTGTCTGGACGAGGTGAAGCGCAGCGTCACCGACGGGGCGGATGTCCTGTCGAAGCCGGAGGACACGTCGAACGTCCCCGAGGCCGTGCCCGCGAACACCTACGTCCGGCTGGCCTACTGGGCGATGGAGCTGGGCGTCCCCCTGCGCAAGGACAAGCCCTCGCAAACACTCGAGGTGGAGCTGAAGGCGCTGGCGGACCTGGGCGTCCACGTGGAGATCATCCTGTGGGATCCGGACGTCGTGTCGGGGAACTACACCGGCGAAGGGAACTTCGCGGCGAAGGTGGCCCACGGGAACCAGTTGGTGGCGAAGGTCCTGCACGGCTACAAGGACAAGATCCTTGTCTATCTGGAGAGCCATCCGGCCCGGCTGAAGGGCGTGGGCCTGGGGCTGCACCAGAAGATGTCCCTCTTCTCCGTGCGGGGGCGGCTCAAGGCGATGGTGGGTGGCTTCAACATGGAGGCGGAGTACTGGGACACGCCCTTTCACACCGGGAAACATCCCATCACGCCTTCCGACAAAGTCCACACCCTCCACGACACCGCGCTGCTGGTGAAGGGGCCCGTGACGTTGGATGTCGAGGCGGAGTGGCTGCGCCGCTGGGACCGACAGGTCTCGTCCGACTCGTTCATGATCTGGAACGGGCCACCGCGCTACAAGGTCCGGGGTGCCATCAAGGGGCTCCTGAAGGACCAGCCCCAGACCGGCGATCTGGCGATCTCCGTGCTGACAACGGGTGTTTCCGCCTTCAGCACCGAACACAGCATCCGGGATGAAATCAAGGCGCTGCTCAAGGGCGCTACCTCGTATGTCTATGCGGAGAACTACCAGTTCTTCGAACCGGAAATCGTCTCGGAGATCTGCCGGAAGCTGAAGACGCAGAAGCAGTTCCACGTCTGTGTGGTGATTCCGGATCAGGCCTGCGACCCGGCACAGGCGAACACCCAGTTGTCACGCATCGCGTACACGCGGATGTTGGTGGCGAGCTTCAAGGACAAACAGGGGACCAAGGGGAAGCTTGATGACGCCCTGCGCGGCCTGCGGATCAACGATGTCCTCGAGCCGGTGAACCACGAGAACGGCGTGTATTACAAGGTCCTCGGCGCGAAGACGCCGAAGAGCTGGATGGAAGGCGCGAAACTCCAGAAGCGTCCCGCCCCGGTGGAGGGCCAGAAGACCGCGAGCAAGCCGCTGGAGGTGGCCCTGGAGTTGATTGAAGGTGTGGACTTGGTGGACGGCGAGACGCCCCGTGTCCAGTTCTACTGCCCCGTGCGGTTCCCGGCGGACAGCGACCAATACGGTGACAGCATCAAGATCTATGTCCATTCCAAGCTGATGCTCATCGACTCGCGCCACGTCATCGTGGGCAGCGCGAACTTTGGCCATCGCAGCATGGAGTATGACGGGGAGATGAGCCTTCACGTCCAGAGCGATGCCTTCGCGATCGAGGTGAAACGGAAGCTCTTTCCGCACTACAACGTGCACTCCCAGAAGGAAGTGCCCGCGGCGCTTCGTGACGACGCCCATGGCCAGTACAACCAGGTGCGGCTGATTCCCCGGAGTCCGGGGGACCTCAAGGTGGATAAGGAGAAGCTGCCGCCCTACCCGCTGGACTACAGCTGGTTCTGACCAGGGGCTGTCACCGCTCCCGCTCCAGGAGGAACAGCCGGGAGAGCGCCTCGCTGTAGCTGTACGTGTGGGCGCTGCCGTCCTCGGAGAGGGCCAGCGTCATGATGGAGACGAGTCCCGGAGGCGTTCCCCGGGCCGGCACGGTCAGGTGCGGCACGCTTGCGCCCGTGCGCACGTCGACCCGTGAAACCTGGACGGGCAGCGAGACGCTCCGCAGATAGAGGGCGTCACCGCTGACGTGCCAGCCCGAAGGCGAGGCCGGTCCGGATGACCGGATGGTCGACGAGCACCGAGCCATTGCTCGCGATGTCGTGAAGCACCATCCGCCCGGCGATCCGATCCACGAGCCGCGTCTTCCCACCCAGGTCCACGGCGAACAGCGCGGAGTCGGCATCCGTGCGCGAGGCGGTGAACCACACCTCGGAACCGTCCGGTGCCCACGCCAGCCCCCGGATGCTTCCCCACTCACCGGAGAGCTGCCGGGGGGCTCCCTCCTTCTCCAGCACCCACACCCCGCCACGGTCATCCTTGGGATGTTCATGGAACAGGAAGGCGATCCGCGCACCGTCGGGAGACACCCGGGCGTTGCTGATCCACCCCTGGGATTCGAACCGCACCGTCCCCGGAGGCTGTTCCAGGCGGAACTTCTCCCCGACCCGCCGCACCACCATGAGCGGCCCGTCCCTGCGTCCCCAGTCTGCCTCCAGCACCCCATCGAGCACGGCGCGAGGAGCGCCCCCCGACAGCGGCATCAACCCGAGCGTCCCACTGCCATGGTCGGCGTCGAAGAACCGGGGTTCGAGCAACACCGCCAGCTCGCCCAGGGGCGAGGCGGCGAGCACGTCGGCGGGGTGTCCCAGGGCCTGCGACAGGGGCCGCTCGGTGCGTGCGCTGTAGAGCTCCGCGCGTCCGCCCTCCCACGCCGCGCCGTAGAACAACGTGTGCCCATCCGCGGAGAACCGCGCGTTGAGCACATGTCCCCGGCGGAAGGTGACCGGGCGGTAGTTCAAATCCACCACCTCCCGTGCCGGAGCGGGCTCCTCCCACGCGCGGCTGAAGACGAACAGGCCCCCGAGCACGCACAGCAGCAGCGCGCCCCCCGCGACCGGGAGCAGGGCAGGGCGCGCAAGCGGAGCTCGACGCTCGGGTGCGCGCGCGGCGATGGACTCCAACGCGAACGCCAGGTCCTGCGCGGACTGGAACCGGTCCCCCGGCGACTTCGCCAGACACCGTGCGATGACCTTTCCCAGCTCGCCCGGCAGCGTCGGCGGATCATCGCGGAGCGCGGCGCTCATCCGCTCCACCGGACTGTCACCGCCGAAGGGGAGCTGTCCGCTCACGGCCTCATGGAGCACCGCGCCCAGCGCGAAGATGTCCGCGCGCGCGTCCACGGGCTGTCCGCGAATCTGTTCCGGCGCCATGTAGCCAGCGGTGCCCATCACCGCGCCGCTCTGGGTCAACGCGGCGTCCTGGAGGTTTTCGGTGAGTCGCGCGAGCCCGAAGTCGAGGATCCGGCCGTTGCCATCCGGACCGATGAAGAGGTTCGTCGGCTTGAGGTCGCGATGGATGATTCCGCGAGCGTGCGCGGCCGCGAGCCCGCGCGAGTACTGGATGCCCAGCCGCAGGACGTGCTCCCGCTGCAGTGGGCCCCGTAGCAATCGCTCTCGCAGCGTGACGCCCTCCAGCCACTCGGTGACCAGATAGGGCAGGCCCTCATGGGTCCCCACGTCGAACAGCGTGAGCAGGTGCGGGTGGGACAGGGCTCCCGCCGCGCGTGCCTCCTGGTGGAAGCGGGCCAGTCGCTCGGGGTCCTGGACGAACCGCGCCGGAAGCACCTTGAGCGCCACGTCGCGCCCGAGCCGTCCATCATGCGCCCGGTACACGTCGCCCATCGCGCCGCTGGCGGCGTGTCCGACGACCGTGTACGGGCCCACCTGTTCGCCATCGCTGAACGGACGTGGGGGCGCTGGCTCCACGGGCTGAAGCCGGCCCTCCGCGTGCCAGGTCCTGGCGACCGCGGCCAGCAGCTCGCCACAGGCGTCGCACCGGGAGACGTGGGCCTCGATGAGGGCGCGCTGCGGGGGCTGGAGCCGGCCCTCCACGAAGGCGAGAATCGTTTCCTCGGTGGGGCATCCCGTCATGGTCGGACGAGGACTCTAGCGGTGGGCCCGCTCAGGGCAGAAGGGGCGCCGCCGGAGGCACCACGAGCCGGTGCACGCGGAACGGCAGGGACGGGACGCCCGGACTGCCGAAGAGGAACCCGAGCTGTCCCTCCAGCACCCAGGCGCCGCCCTCCGTGAGCGCGGCGGCGGTCGGCTCCACGAAGCCGTTGGCCAGGACCGCCTTCGTCGCGGTGCCCCCGCTGAGCGTCACGATGGACGCCCGGCCGGGCGCGTTCTCCACCACCAGCAGCCGCTGCGCATCCAGCCACTCCAACCCATCCGGTGATTCGATGGCCGGCGTCACGGGGATCGCCACTGGGACCCCGGCACTGCCGTCCGCCTGGATCGCGATGGAGAACAGCGTCCCCGTGTCGCTCTTCACGACATGGAGCCCGCCGGCCCCGTCGTAGGCGATGCCGTTGAGGGTGATGTCGCCCGGGGTGACAGGGTCGAACGCCTCATCCGTGGCCCACGTGGTGAGCTCCTTGCCGCCCAACGCCAGTCGGACGATGGAGTTCGCGAAGGAGTCGGTCGCGTACACGTTGCCCGCGGCGTCGAGCGTGACGTCGTTGCAGAAGCCGCTGGGGCCGGGGAGGGGATGGCTCGCCAGCAGCTCCCCGGTGGCCAGCGCATACGCGGCGAGGTGCGCCGGCTGCGCGGGGGGCAGGGTGTCATCGTAGGTGCAGGCCCAGAGCGTGCCATGCGCTTCGTCCACCGCGAGGCCGTAGACGCCGAACGCGGCACGCCCCGGCACGAAGACGTGGGCCCCCAGCTCCCCCGGCCGTGCACGGGCGATGGCCCCCGTGCCCAGGCTTCCGGCGTAGAGGGTGCCGTCGGACGCGGCCGCGAGGCCCTCGGGATAGAAGTCCTCGCCGGGCAACTGGACCTCCGTCTGCCCGGGGTCGGCGTCCCGCGGAAGGGGTTCGCACGCGGTGACGGTGGTGGCGAGCGTGAGCAGGGACAGCCATCGGGTGGGGCGCATGGGGTTCTCCTCGGTGCGGCGTTGGGGGAGGGACCCGGAACGGGGCTCCCGACGCACTGACACCGGCCGGAAAAACCTTTGCAGCGAAAGTTCAGCCCCCGGTTCCGAGCAGGCGCGTCAGGCTGAGATCGACCTGGCTCACCACCAGGGCGGCGATGCTGTCCACCGACGACGCGCCCACGCCCAGGCGTTCGCACAGGTGCCGGGTGGTGGACTCCGCCACCTGCTCGCGGGCGCGGCTGAGCCAGCGCGAGACGGTGGACAGGTGCACGCGGTAGAGCGCCGCGATGGCGTCCAGTGACAGTGACTCCACGTGGTACAGGCGCAGCAGGGTGCGGTCCCGGTCCGTGAGCTGTCCCAGGGCCGCGCGCACGGCCTCCGCGAAGGCCTCCCGGTAGCGCGAGCGGAGGTGGTTCAGCTCCGGCCCCAGGTCGTCGCCCATCGCGGACTCGATGGGCTCGCGGGCGGTGGACTCCGCGCGGGCCTCGGAGCGCTTGAGGTTGAGGGCGATCCGCAGCGCCGCCACCCGCACCCATCCGCCCAGCGCGCCGCTGCCCGTGAACTCCGCGATCTTCGGCTCGGAGCCCGTGAACAGCTTCTCGCGCAGGTGCTGCCGCACCTCGTCCACGAACGCGGGCGAGCGATCCACGCCGGACACGAACGCGCCGACCTCCCGCAGGTAGGTGTGCTCGAACAGTCGCAGCGCGACGGGGTGATGCCGCAGACACCCGAAGGCCAGATACAGCTCATCGGTGACGGAGGTGCTTTCCAGTGCCGCCCCTCCGGAGGCACCGGCTGGAAGCCGCTCCGCGATGAACCGGACGAACGGCACCGGATCCACCGTGACGCCGGGCCACCGGCCGCGCGCGTGCTCAAGGGCCCTGGCGAGGAGCGCTTCGAGTCGCTCCAGCTCGGGAACGGCTTCCGAGGTGTGCTCGCGAAACGCGGAAGCGAGCGGAAGGGTCGGACCAGTCACGGGCCGAAGGCTACCACCGCCCGGGTCTCCGCCCGTCAGTGCCCCGGGAGAAGATTGTAGAGGTGCTGAATATCCCCTCGGCCCCGCCGTCAGGAGCGCTTACCCGACGGTGAGGAAATTCCAGGCACGCGCTTGCAAGTCATTGCAGCGCAACGACGCAGCCGCGTCGGTCCGGCGATGCCCCATCACGTCTGGGAGAGGAATCCGGATGAGTCTGGGCCGGTCCGGTTCCTCATCGACAACAGGTACCGCATGACGCAACGACGACGTTCCCATCCGCCGCGCCGTTCCTCTCACACCAGCACCTCCCGGGTCCAATGGGCCTGGGCGCTCCTCGCCGCACTGCCTTTGTTCGGGTGCACCGGGGCGGAGCCGCCCGAGGCCTCCGCCAGCAAGGACAAGGACTTCTCAATCGCATCACAGACACTCCTGCAATCACCGCCGTCCGTCAGCGCCGGTGTTGTCCATGGCTGCGGGCTGACCGACAGCGGCCTGGCCATCTGCTGGGGCAACAACGACGATGGCAAGGCCACGCCCCCCGAGGGCGCCTTCACCCAGCTCAGCGTCGGCCTGCACCACGTCTGCGGCGTCCGTCCGGACGGCGGCGTGGCGTGCTGGGGGCTGGACAGCCATGGCCAGTCCACGCCTCCCACGGGCACCTTCACCCAGGTCAGCGTGGGCGAGCGCTTCAGTTGCGGCCTCAAGGCGGACGCGAGCCTGGAGTGCTGGGGCAACAACGACCGGGGACAGGCCACGCCCCCCACGGGCAGCTTCACCCGGCTCGACGCGGGGCACTTCCATGCCTGCGCCGTCACCACCTCGGGCGCGCTGGCGTGCTGGGGCGAAGACTCCTACGGCCAATCCACGCCCCCCACGGGCAGCTTCACCCAGGTCAGCGCGGCGGGAGATCACTCCTGCGCCATCACCGACACGGGCTCCCTGACGTGCTGGGGGGACTCCTTCCTCGGACAAAGCCCGCCTCCCACGGGCTCCTTCACGCAGGTGAGCGTGGGTTACTCTCACGCCTGCGCCCTCACCGCCGTGGGCACCTTGTCGTGCTGGGGGGACGACTCCGTCGGACAAAGCTCGCCTCCCACGGGCACCTTCCGGCAGGTCAGCGCGGGCGGGGCGAACACGTGCGCGGTGACCATGGCCGGCGACTTCTCCTGCTGGGGGAGTGATTTCGCCGGGGAGTCCTCGCCCCCCCGGCGCTACCGGGCGCTCGCGGCAGGCTATTCACACACGTGTGGCCTGCACTTCGACGGCACCGTCGCGTGCTTCGGGGACGACTCGTACAACCAGGCCTCGCCGCCCCCGGGCACCTTCACCCTGCTGGAGCTGGGCGTCGTGCACTCCTGTGGGCTCCAGTTGGACGGCAGCGTGGCGTGCTGGGGGCTCGACCACCTTGGACAGTCCACGCCGCCCACCGGCGCCTTCACCGCGCTCGGCCTGGGTGAGTGGCATTCATGCGGCATCCGGGCCGACGGCACGGTGGCCTGCTGGGGCGACAACACGCATGGGGAGTCCTCACCTCCGACGGGTACCTTCACCCAGGTGGGGGCGGGGAGCGGGTCCACGTGTGGCCTGCGGACGGATGGCAGCGTGTCCTGCTGGGGCCGTGACTTCGCCGGTTCGTCCACGCCCCCCACGGGGGTGTTCACCCAACTCACCATGGGCAACTCCCATGCGTGTGTCGTGACGGCGGCGGGCAACGTGTCCTGCTGGGGTTCCAACTACGCTGGGCAGTCGTCGCCTCCCGTGGGACTGCCCATCCAGTTCCTCCAGGTGAGCGCGGGCGCCGCCCACGTTTGCGCCATCGTCAGCGGCGGCCCTGGCATCGAGTGCTGGGGGGATGACAACTCCTACCAGGCCCGCCCGCCCTGGGGGGAGGAGTTCACCCAGGTCACCGCCGGGGCGAACCACACCTGCGCGTTGACGAGCCGGGGCCTTGCCCGGTGCTGGGGCTACATCGGCGCTGGCGTGCCCTCGTCTCCCTGAGGTTGAACGCGGTGGGGGAGGGACGGCCTGCTCCCGGGCCCTCCCCCATCGCGGACTCCAGGACGGAACACTCAGCCGATGTCGGTCCAGCACCGGCCTTCGAGACACGACAGGCCGGTGCAGCAGGAGTCCGGTCCCTCGACGGAGCAATCCGCGCCTTCGGGGCTGCAGACAGGACCGGCATCCACATCGCCTCCGGTGCCCGCGTCCGCGCTGCCGCCATCCGATTCACACGTGCCACCGTCACTGGGGGTGCCACCGTCGTTGCCGCAGGCGCCCAGCGTGTCGCCGTGGCGCAGGTGGGCCGACATGGCGGGAAGCCCCACGGTCACGGTGTGGGCATTGGCGGGGTTGCCAGGGGGAATGTGACAGAGGGTGATCTTCCCGGTGCCGCCTGCAGCCGCGTCCGGCTCGGAAGGGTCCGTCGTGTCCGCGCCCAGGTTGTCGCCTCCCGTGTTGAGCGTGGGGTCGGAGTTCTCGGTGCCGCCACACCCGGCGGCCAGCAGTGTGCACAGGGCCAGCCACACCACGGGTGACGCAGCAGGGATCTTTCGCATGGGCATCCTCCAGGGGGAATGAAGCGGAAGCGACGCCCCCTTCCCAGGGAGCAGCGCCTCCACGATGAAGACCCCCAGGGCCCCGCACCGGCCACGGGCCCATTGATGCTTCGCCCAGGGCCGGAATTCATTCATCGTAGCGGTATGGAATCCACGCACGAGCGCCTCGCGGACCGCACGGGCCGGGGCAAGGGCCGCCCCCTGGAGAGCTTCACCCTGTGGGAGTTGAACGGCACGCGCTTCGCCATGGCGCTCTTCAAGATCATCGTTCCGCTGACCCTCGTGTGCTCCGTGGGCGTCGAGGCGTGGAGCTCCTGGCCGAGCTTCAGCATGGGGGGGCTCGCGGGCTTGTTGTTCCTCTTCGGCCTCTTCTTTTCGTTGTTTGGAACGCTCTACCTGGTCTTCAAGGTGGATGCTCGGGGGTCGACCTATTGCAAGGATCCCGCGGTGCACCTGGAGCTTTCCGCGCACGACTTGATCGCGCGGGATGCGTCCGGAACGCTGTTGGGGGAGGTCTCGCGGGGCACCCTGCGGGTGCTGCGCGTGAACGTGAATCAGGGAAAGCGCGGGCTGGTGGGCGCGCTTCGACTGGATCATGCGAAGCGCTCGTTCTGGCTCAGCCCGCTCCCGCAGGTGGGCGCGTGGTCGGGCCTGCAGGCCGAGTCCTTCCACGAGACGCTCCACATCCTCGATAACTCCCAGTTCGATGCGTTGTTGCGACTCGCGGAGTGACGGGGTGACGAGGCAGTTCGTCTATCGTGGCGGCATGGACTCAACGCACGCGCGCATCCCGGAACCGGCGGACGACGAGAGGGGCCGGCTCCTGGCGGACGTCACCCTGTGGAAGCTGAGTCACGAGCAGTTCCTGATGGCGCTGGTGAAGATGACCGTGCCGCTGACGATCGTGGCCTCGGCGGGGGTGACAGCGTGGACGGCCTGGCCCGGCTTCAGCTTCGCCGTCTTCAAGGGTGCGTTTCTTGGGATCGGGTTCTTCGTGGCCCTGGCCGCACTGCTTCCCCTGGTCCTCAGGGTGGATGCGCGCGGCTCCACCTACTGCAAGGTGCCGGTGGTGCGCATCGAGCGCTTCGAGCACGAATTGACCCTGCGCGACCCCGCGGGAGCGCTGCTGGGGTCACGCTCCCAGGGGACGCTGCGGGTGGCGCGCGTGAACCTGAAGTTGAGCAAGGGCGGCCTGGTGGGCGGGCTTCGCCTGGACCCCACGACCCGCTCGGTCTGGCTCATGCCCCAGCAGTCGGTGGGCGCCTGGCCCGGCCTGCGGGCCGAGCCTCCCAACATGGACATCCACCGCATCGACGACCCGTTGTTCGATGACCTGTCGCGGCTGGCGGAGTAGCGAAGCGGTCACGGTCCCGTGAGGGACGCGCCGAGGATGCGTGCGTTCTCCGCGCACGCCGCCTTCACGGCGTTGTCATCTCCCGGAAGGACGACCTCCAGGATCTCCAACCGGTAGTCGCGGCCCGCCAGCAGCATGTCCGTGAGGGTGTTGTTCGGGAGCCCCGGGAAGTGGAGCACGTTGGGTGACGCATACAGTTCAATCCACGTGCTCCACACCTCCGCCGGGAACGGCGTCCCCAGGTGGTCATTCTGGCGGAAGTACACCTCCAGCCCGGCCAGCTTGACGAGGTAGTCCTCGAAGAACTCCGCCTCTTCGCAATACGGACGGGCGAACTCCCAATCGGCGGGCAGGGCGTCGAGGTTGTCGAGCGAGGCCTGTCCGCCGCTCACCTGCGACAGGGATTGATTGACGGCCGCCTGGAGTCCCCTCCAGAGCATGATCTCTCCGGTGTCCGGCTCGAAGAGGCCGACGGTGCTGCTGGCGAGCCACGCGTTCAGACTGTAGGCCCAGGCCCCAGGTGACGTCTCAGGGCGTCGGCGTGCCCGTGGTGGGCGGCAGGGCAGGGGCCCCTTCGATGTCCACCTTGACCTTCTCCAGGACGTCGGCGTGGACTTCAATCTTCGCCTGCGCCTTCAGGCTGGTGATGAAGTCCTCCAGCGCCTTGGCCCGGCGCTCCGCCATCAGCCGCCCCTCGATGCGCGACTTGACCGCCTCGAACTCCTGGTTCGTCCCGACCTGACGCCCCAGGAGCTTCACCAGATGGAAGCCCTGGTCCGTCTCCACCACCGGCCCCAGGTCGGACGCGTTCGCCAGCGCGAAGGCCGCCTCCGCCAGCGGCGCTCCCCACGCCTTCGTCAATTCCTCACGGGTGAGGAAGCCCAGATCGCCTCCGGCGCTCCGGGTGGCCGTGTCCGCGGACTGCTCCGCTGCCTTCAGCTCGAAGGCACTCTTGTTCGCCCCCGCTGACTGCGCCTTCACCTCCGCCAGCAGCTTCGTGGCCGCGGCCCGGACCTGATTGCGTTTGCCCGCGTTCTCCTTCGGGGCCGCCAGGAACAGATGCCCCAGCCGCACGCGTTCGGGCCGGACGAACTCCGTCACGTGCTCGTCGTAGTACTTGCGCAGCTCGGATTCAGACAACGTGCCTGTTGCATCCTGTTGCTGGCGCAGCAGCTTCTGCACCATCACCTTCTGCAAGGTTGTCTGGATTTCCGGATCCTGCTCCAGGCCCCGCTTCTTCGCCTCCTGCGCCAGCAGCTCGAAGCGGATGAGGTTGTCCAGGAACTCGCGCTTCTTCTCCGGGGAGGCGTACCGGGCGCGAACGAAGGGAGGCTGCTCATTGAGCCGTGCCTCCAGCTCCGGCGCCGTCACCGGCTGGCCATTCACCTGGGCCACCACCGGCCCCGCCTTCTTCACGCCCTGTCCTTCTGGAGAGCGGCTTCCTCCCGAACACCCCACGGCGAGAAGGGCGGTCAACAGCAGGGGACGCAGGGACGGAAGAGGCTTGCTCATGGCGTGAACGGTACGGTGGGAACCCGGCGCCTCGGGCAATTCCTGCCCTTGGGTCTGGGTCAACCCTGTCTGTCAGTGATTGAGGTGGGAGTGGGGCGCAACGGATTGAAAGGAGCCCTTGCACTATACGCAAGAGATCGATGAAAGTGTAAAACCCAACATCGGGTGGCCGGCCCATCGCAGGACCCGTCCGTACGCCGCGAGCCATGCCGCCCTTCAGAGTCTTCTTCTCCGCCCTCCTCATGTCCGTGATGGTCGCCTGCTCGCGGTCCCCTTCCGGGACGCCCGCGCAGGATTCCCACGCCGTTGATGGGGGCCGGGTGGTGGGGCGCTACGACGGGGGCGTCATCACCGAGGAGCAACTCCGGGACGAGTCCTCCAAGCTGGTCTCCCCCCTGCGCGAGCAGTTCGAGAGCCCCGCCGGACAGCGCGAGTTCGTCCGCTCGATGATCGACAAGCGGTTGCTCGCCCAGGAGGCACGCCGCCGGGGACTCGATGGAACCCCGGAAATCCAGCGGCAGGTCCAGGCGCTGGAGGAGCGGTTGATCATCCAGGCGCTCCTGGCGGCGGAGGAGCGTGGCGCCCCCGCTCCCACGGAGACCGAGCAGCGCGCCTGGTACGAAGGGCACAAGGCGGACTTCGCTCAGCCCGAGCGCCTGCGCCTGGGACGGGTGTTCGCGGCGGTGCCTCCGGGCGCCACGCCGGCCCAGCGCACCCAGGCCCGGAACCGGGTGGAGCGGCTCGCGAAGCAGCTCCAGGCGGGAACCCCGCTGGCGAAGGTGGCGGCCCAGGGGGACGGTCCCGAGCGGGCGCAAGGCGGGGAGCTGTCGGTGCTGGCACGGGGGCAGTGGCGGGGGGAGCCGGCCGTGGAGCGGGCGGCCTTCGCCCTGTCGAAGCCGGGCGAGGTCAGTCCCGTGGTGGCGGAGCCGGGTGGCTTCAGCGTGCTCCAGTTGCTGGAGCGCCGGCCCGCGCGCGTGCCTCCCTACGAAGAAATCCGCGGCGAGGTGGAGACGCGGATGCTTCCGGGACGCAAGCGCAAGCATTTCGAGGACCTGCTCACGCGGTTGCGGCAGGCGGCATCGGTCGAGGTCGACGTTCAACCCCATCCCTGACGGGGCTGGGCGTCATCAGTGGTCTGGAGGGGGCTGTGAACAGGTCCGTGTCATCCGTCGGGCGCATGGTGCTCGTGGCTCTCTGCCTGGGCTTCGCCCTCTCCGCGGGTGCCCAGTCAGGGGCCTCCTCGCCGGAGGTCTCCGCGACCTATCCGCTCTCGCCGCTGCGCCCGGGCGCGGTGCGCGCGGAGCTGGGGTTCGACATCGCCGGGCAGGTGTCCCGCCTGAAGGTGTCCGTCGCCGTGGGCTCTCCGGGGCAGACGCCGGTCCCCGCGCTGACCGATGTGGTGGTGGAGCGCGACTTCGCGGGGGCGGTGCCCTTCCACCTGCTCGTGCCGCTGAAGGCCGCCTTCCCGGAGGACGGCTTCCTCACGGTCACCGCCACGCCGGTGAACCTGGAGGGGGCCTCGGGCACGCCGCTGGTCACGAAGTTCGACGCCCTCGCGGGCGCGCCGGCCTTCGGGCCCACGCCGATGACCGTGCGGGCGACGCCGGACTCCGGGCGCATCGTGCTGGAGGTGAACTACAAGGGGAGCGTGAGTTCGGCGGAGGTGTCCGTGCTGGGCGCGTCCGCGCTCGCGCTGCGCACCGTCCACGGCGACCTGTCCGACGTGGAGCCCAAGGCCTTCGCGCTCGCGCGCGGCGTGTCCGCCAGGCCCCGGGCCAGCGCTCCTGGCCGCGTCAGCTTCTCCATCCCCACGGTGGGGGGAACCCTTCCCCCGGACGGGGTGATCATCGCGGACGTGGTGCTCCGGGACGCCTTCGGCCGCAGCGTCCACACCTCCGCGGTCGAGTTCACCAGCGCCACCACCTTTGATCCGCTGGTGGACCTGACGGTCGCGCCGGACTTCCTGCTGCTGCGGTCCGTGGGCGATTTCGCGAACCTCCAGGTCACCGGCCGCTTCGCCGTCGCTGGCGACGTGGACCTGTCGGGCGCGCGCCACGGTGTCTCCTATGCCTCCGACAACCCCGACATCGTCTTCGTGACCCGGGAGGGCCGGGCCACGGCGCTTTCGCATGGCGAGACCACGCTGCGGGTCACGTACGCCAACCAGACAAAGACGGTGCCCGTCAGCGTCACGGACACCGCGCACATCGACAGCGTGGTGATCTCCCCGGAGCTGACGGATCCTGCCGTTCCCCGGGTGGGCGCCACCCTCCAGCTCAGGCTGATGGGCGTCCTGGACACGCCGGACGCACGGAAGGTGGACCTGACGGTCTTCAAGGACCGCATCACCTGGCGCTCCTCCGATGAGGGCGTCCTCAAGGTGACCGATGGACGCGTGACCTCCCTGCGGCCGGGCAGCGCCAGCATCGAAGCCACCTATGTCTGTGGCGACTGCCCGGGCGGGAGCCTGTCCGCCCCCTCCCGCAGCGTCCGTGCAGTCAATGCAGCGCCGGAGATCCGCCTCGCGGCCCCGGGTTCGGTGACGGCGGGCACCTCCTTCGAGGTGAAGGCGCTCGCCAGCGACGACCACGGCATCCAGGAGGTCCAGTTCATGCTGGGCCGGGACCGCGTGCCCGTGGCCACGGATCTGCAATCGCCCTACGTGCTCCAGGTCCAGGCGCCCCCCGTGGCGGGGACGACGCTGATCATCCATGCGCGGGTGAAGGACCTGAGCGGCACCCCGACCGATGCCGCGCCCGTGGAGGTGAAGGTCGTTCCGGTGGCGGGCCCCAGCACCAGGACGCTCGTGTACGAAACGCCCTCCACGGGGGCGAACCTCATCGAGGGACAGCCCCAGGTCCTCCGGGTGACGAGCGGCGACTGGACGGGCGGCGCGCTGTCCGTGCAGGACTTCCAGTCCGTGCGCTTCACCGTGGACGGCGCCCCCCTGGGCGTCGCCCAGACACCGCGCGTGGAGATCCGCGCCGTCCCCGACTCGAAGCCCGTGAAGCACGTGGCCGTCCCGCTCTGGGAGGTGACCTACGTGCCGCCTCCCGGCAGCGCGGGCAGCAGCGCGGCGCTGCGTGCCGTGGGCGTGGATTCGGGAGGCGCGCTGGCGCAGGGTCCCACGCTGCTCGTCAGCATCGTGAAGAATGCTCCGCCGCTGGTGTCCATCCGTCAGCCGCTGGGCACGCTGGTGGAGGCGCGCGCCGAGCTGCCGCTCACCATCAGCGGCATCGTGGCTGACGACGCGCTGTCGTTCGGCGTGAGGACCGCGCTGCTGGTGGATGGCAACGCGGTGGCCACCACCACGCTCACCGCGGACGGACTCGCGGGCTCCTCCACCGCGTCCAAGGACTACGCCTTCACCTGGACGCCTCCGGCGACCAGCGTGGACCGGCGGCACCGCATCGAGGTGCAGGCCATCGACAACGCGGGGCTGGAGCGCCGAACCGGCTTCGACCTGGCGGTGCTGAAGGACGCGGCGCCGCAGATCGCCATCCAGACCCCCACCCACAACGCCAACGTGGTGGCGGGCTCCACCCTCCAGCTCACGGCGAAGGTGATTGACGACAAGGCGGACCCGGTCAGCGTCTCCTGGTACGTCAACGACGCGGGCGTGGGCCAGTCCGCCACGCCTCCGTTCCTCGTGCGCTACGTGACGCCGGGGGAGGGCGGGACGCTGTCGGTGACGGCCCTCGCGCGCGACTCGCGCGGCCAGGTCGGACATTCGCCCGACGGCGGCGTCACGGTGCATGTCGAGCCGGACACCCAGAAGCCCACGGCCTCGTTCCTTGCTCCGAGGCCGGGAGCGAAGGTGGCTCCAGGCCAGCCACTGCTCGTCACGGTGGTGGGCACCGACAACGTCGACACGACGCGGGTGCGGCTCTCCATCATGAAGAACGATGGCCCGGACGGCCCCACCGTCTACGGCGCTCCGGAGCTGATCCACGAGGACCTGTCCCCCCTGGAGAACAACGGCATCCGGGGCTCGTTCATCACCCACGTGGTGGTGCCGGCCGCCCAGGTGATCGACGGCTGGAAGCTCTTCGTGGAGGCCTTCGACGCCACCGGCGTGCCCGGCACGGCCGAGTACAAGATGGTTCTGGGCTCCGATCAGCCGCCGACCGTGGAGTTCGTCTCCCCGTCGCCTGAGGACACCGTCACCGTGGGGTCCACGCTCCAGGTGCTGCTCAAGGCCCAGGACGACATCGCGGTCGCGGGGGTCGGGCTCAGCGTCAATGGTGTGCCCCAGACCGAGCTCACCTCGCCGCCCTACCGCTTCCTGGTGGAGGTGCCGGGCACCCCCGGGCGGATGACGCTGCGGGCGACGGTCCGGGACTCCTCGGGGACGCATGCCGTGGTGGAGCCGGTGCTCTCCGTGAACGTCGTCGAGGACACGGAGCGGCCCATGGTGGCCTTCCGCAAGCCCCTGGAGGGCAGCCGCCTCTTCACGGGAGACCCGGTCGACGTGGAGGTGGTGGCCGCGGACAACGTGGCCGTCACGCAGGCCACGCTCATCGTCAACGGGGACGCGGCCCATCCGCTCTCCGCGCAGCCCGTCGGTGGCACGGACGGGGGCCTGTACCGGGTGTTCCTCTTCCGCGTGCCGCACGCCCAGGCGGCCGCGACCGGCACCGCGATGACGCTGCTCGCGAAGGTGGAGGACGCCGCCCACAACAAGGCCGAGCGCTCCATCGAGTTGCCGGTGGTGGCCAACGCCCCGCCCCAGGTGACGCTGTACACGCCCGCCGCGCGCACCCCGGTGAAGGAGGGCGAGGACATCGCCATCACCTTCACGGTGGCCAATGACGACGGACCGGTGTCGTGGACGGGCCGCTCCGGCGGCGTGCCGGGCGCCTTCCCGCCGATTCCGGCGACGCAGGACCTGTCGAAGTTGCAGCGGGTGGTGGTGCGCGCGCCGGTCATCAGCGGCGACGCTGGATTGCCGCCCACGGTGGGCATCGCCGTCGTGGATGCGCACGACGCGGGCAGCTTCACCGACGTGGTGTTGGACGTGGCGCCGGATCTCGAAGCGCCCACCGTGCTGCTGGCCTCGCCGCTGCCTCCGCGTGAAGGCACGCTGGAGGTCGCGGTGGGGGGAAGCCTGGGCCTGCGCGCGGAGGTGTCCGACGACGTTCGCGTCACGCGCATGGGCGTGGTGGTGGATGGCACCTACGAGCTGGCGGAGGTGGCCGGTGACGCGCGGCTGCGCGTCTCACGCGAGGACTTCGAGGAGGTGCGTACGCCCAACCCGCAGGGCCCGGGCGACATCCTGCTCAGCCGTCGCTACGTCGGCAGTTGGGCCGGCACCGTGGCGTTCCCTTCGTCGGATTCGCGGCTGAGGCCCGGTGCCCACACCCTCCAGCTCGTGGGCTATGACGCCGCCGGGCACCGCCGGTTGAGCGAGCCCGCGGTGCCCTTCGAGATTGTCGCGCGGCAGGACAAGCTGCCCCCGGTGGTGCGCATCTCGCTGGCGGGCACCCCGGATGCGCGCACGTGCGTCGCGGGCTCGGAGCCCGTGCTGTTGGTGCAAGCGACGGACGACATTCCGTTCGACCCGCTCGACCCGCTCGAGCCGCTCAAACTCTACGTCGATGGCGAGGAGGTGACTCCCGGCGATCCCCGTCTTGGCGCCGGACTCGTCCTGACGCGCGGCGGTGCCAGCGTCCAGATCGCCGGCCCCCTGCCCATGCCCGCGCTGGATGCGTCGGGCCCGCGCACCGTGGTCCTGGAGGCGAGGGCGGAGGACTCCGCTCACCGCGTCACGCTGGCGACCCTCTCCTGCGAGCTGGTGGCGGACACCGCGCCCTTCGTGGCGTGGGTGACGCCCGACGCCTCGTCGGTGCTCGTCGAGGAGCAGCTCACCCCCGGCTCCCTGGAGCTGCGCGAGGACGTAGGGCTGAAGGCCCTGTGGCTCGCGCTGTCCTCCCGCAAGGTGACGGCCGCGACCGCCACCACGCTCCAAATCCCCTTCGAGACGGAGCTCGTGCCGGGGACCCGCCCCGTGCCCGCCGCGACGCTCGTGTTCGGTGAGGACACCGAGGCACCCCACGCGGGGTCGCGCTTCACCGCCACCGTGTCGCAGGACGCGCTCACGCTCACCCCGCCCGTGCGGCCGCGTGGCAACCGACAGCCCGGTGCGCTGCGGCTCGAAGTCCCCTCCTGGAACTCGGGACCGGGGGCGCTCGCGAAGGTGAAGTATGTGTACCGCCGGAAGAACACCACGGACGACCCCTTCTTCCTGGCGCACCCGAGCGGCGTCGCGACCCCGGTGACGCTCGTCGAGTCCGCCGGCCAGCGCATCGCCCACCTCGACTTCCCCTCGGCCCTGATGGACCTGGAGGAGGTCGTCGTTGAACTGGAGGCGGACGCGGCGGGCAGCTCGCCCCTCGTGTCGCGCCTGGGCCTGCGCTACCAGGTCGGCGAGCCCTCGTCGCCGCCCCAGTTGCGCGTGGAGGCCTCGGGGGTGCAGGCAGCGGTGGAGTGGCTCGATGCGACGCTGGTCGCGGGTCAGGTCACCCCCCGTCCGGTGAAGCTCCGCCTGCCGGCGAACTGGGGCGCGAGCCTCGTTTCGGCCACGGCGGTCGCGGTGGACACGCGCGACGTGGTGACCCGGGCGGAGCGCGGCTTCTCGCGCCAGACGGACGTGCAGCTTCCGCGCGTCGCCATCACCTCCGCGGGCAGGAACAACACCGCGGTCGCGGGCCGCGGGTTCCAGGCCCAGGTGACCGTGTCGGACAACGCGGGCCTCGCGAAGGTGCGGCTGTCCGCGCGGGGCGTGGAGGTGGGGGAGCAGTTGCTGGCGGGCGTGGGCCAGGTGGTGGACTTCACCGTCCCCGCGGCGCTCGTCACCGCAGGCACGGTGGAGCTGTCCGCGACGGTGGAGGATCGGGCGGGCCAGTCCGCCACGTCCAACCCCGTGTTCGTGCAGGTGCGGCCGGATGCTCCCCCGGCAGTGGAGCTGCTGGGCCTGACGTCGGCCGGGGAGTCGCTGACGCGCACGGAGCTGCGCAGCGGCTTCGTCCGCCTCATCCAGGGCGCCAACGCGGAGCTGCGCTTCGAACTCTCCGACGACGTGCTCGTGAAGGAGTACTGCATCGGGTTCGCCGCCAGCGCCTGCGAAGGCCCGGGCGGCCTGGATCCCGTTTCGGGGTTGCCCACGGGTTGGACTCCCGTTGGACAGTCCGGCCGCACCGTCAACGTCACCTTCCGGCCCCCGGCGGGGCCCAACGGTGCCCCTTCGGTGCTGACCATCACCGTCCGGGATGACCGGGACGTGGAGACCCAGAGCCGGCTCATCATTGAACCGCGCGCGCCCCGTGCGCCGGACCTGGCCATGCTGGCGCCCGCCACCGACGCGGTCCTGGTGGAGGGCAGCATCCAGCTCCAGTTGGGCGCGCTCGCGGGAGACGACACGCGCATCCACCACGTGGAGTGGTGGATCAACGGCAACCGCGCCATCGACCAGGCGGAGAGCGTGGGCCGCCCCATCGAGACCTTCCGCGACGACGACGGGGTGCCCATCGCGTCGGATGCCTCGGTGCGCCTGGCGCTGGCGACCCTGCGGACGGCGCCGGAGGACTACGACCGCTTCCGCACGTACCGCACGAAGCTGTCGCTGCCTCCGGGGTTCGTGAAGTTGGATCCGAACCGCACGGAGGCCTTCCTCCAGGTGCGGGTGGACGCGGTGGACCTGGAAGGTCACCGCGCGTCCGTGGAGCGGCGCGTGCGCGTCGTGCAGGACACGGGGCTGCCCATGGCCAGCTTCCTGCGTCCCACGCTCGGCCAGGACCTGGTCGAAGGGACGCCGGTCCTCATCCAGGCGCAGGCCTCCGACAACGCCTTCGTGGACCGGGTGGAGTTGTACGCGGGCCCCAGCGCGGGCGCGCTGCAGCTCATCCACACCGCGGGCGACTTCCCGCCGGAGAACGCGGTCCCGGGCTCCGACTTCGCCGTCTACTCGCCCTTCATCACCTTCCAGCACATCGTCCCGAAGCTCGCGGCGCTGGGCGGCCTGGACACGGTGCCGTACTTCGTGGCGGTCCGGGCCCGCGACGTGTCCGGCAACTGGGGGGACCTGGAGTTCCAGCAGATCGACATCGTGCGCGACCGCGAACCCGCGCTCGCCATCGTGTCACCCGCGGACGCGACACCCGTGGTGGTGGGCAACCCCGTGACGGTGGTGATGGCGGCGGAGGACGACGTCGGCGTCACCAGCGTGCAGCTCTTCGCGGACAATGAGCCGGTGGGGCCGGTGCTCCACCAGCCGCCGTATGTCTTCGCCTACGTGCCGCCGGCCGGAACGCTGCCGGGCACGGAAATCGCCCTGCGGGGCAAGGCCATCGACAGCTTCGGCTTCGACCACGCGGTGTGGTCGCAGACGTTGAAGGTGGTGGTGAAGGGGGACGCGGTGCCGACGGTGGCGCTCGCCCAGCCGCGCAACGGCGCGGACGTGGTGGAGGGGCAGGACTTCGCCGTGCTGGTGGCGGCGCAGGATGACGTGCGGGTGGACTCGGTGGAGGTCTCCGTCGAGGGGACGGTGGATGGGACGCTGCACTTCGTGGGCACGGCGCGCCCGTATTCCTTCCGCGTTCCGCTGCCCTACGGCTCCGCGGGCCGCGAGCTGGTGATCCGCGCGAAGGCCTGGGACTCGGCGCGCCATGAGGTCTCCGCGCCGGAGGCCCGCGTGCGGGTCGTGCAGGACAAGACGCCGCCCACCGTCTCCTTCGCGTCGCCGGTGAACAACTCCCGCCGGGTGGAGGGCCTTCGGCTGGACGTGGAGGCCCGCGCCGAGGACAACGTCAGCGTCGCGGCCGTCGTCATCCGGGTGAAGGTGGGGAACGCCGCGGAGGTGGAGGTGGCCCGGCTGCCCGCGCCGCCGTTCCGCTTCTCGTACGCCATCCCGAAGGGGCTCGCGACGCAGGGGCCGGTGCCGCTGGTGTTCACGGCGCAGGCCATCGACTCCAGCGACAACCGGAGCACCGCCCAGGTGCGCGTGGAGGCCATCGCGGACGCGAAGCCTTCCGTGGACGTGGTGGCGCCCGCGCGGGCCGTGGTGGGACAGCCCGCCCTGCTTTCCGCGACGGCGAGCGACGACGTGGCCGTGGCCCACGTCACCTTCCTGGTGGGCCCGAGCGAGAACGCGCTGGTGGAGGTGGGCCGGCGCTTCCTGTTGCCCTACGACTTCCGCTACGTCGCGCTGCCCGAACAGGTGGGCCAGACGCTGTGGATGCAGGCGAAGGTGGTGGACAGCGCGGGTCAGGAGACCGCGTCCCGCAAGGTGTCCTTCCCGGTGGTGGAGGACCTGCCTCCGTCCGTGAAGATGCTCAAGCCCGTGGACGGCGCCACCCTGCTGGAGGGCAGCCGGGTCCGCATGGAGGCGAACGTCGAGGACGCCGAGGGCGCGCTCGCGTCGGTGACGTTCTTCGTGGACGGCCGCAAGGTGGCCACGAGCACCGCTGCGGCCGGCATCCCCGGTCGTCCCAATGCCTACGTGGCCAGCTACACCGTGCCGGTGAACGGCCCCGCCTCGCTGCACTTCATGGCGGTGGGCGTGGACTCGGCGGGGCAGGAGGTGGTGTCCGAGGAGCACACCGTCAGCGTCATCCCGGACTCGGTGGCGCCCCAGGTGGAGCTGGTGGATCCCCCCGCATTCGACGTCGTCACGGAGGCGGAGCCGCTCGTGCTGGCAGCGGCCGCGGAGGACAACGGCGTCGTCGACAGCGTCTCGTTCTACGTGGACGGTGTGAAGGTGGGCACGTCGGTGGTGCCCGTGGAAGGGCGCGCGGGCCGTCCGCTGTACCCCTTCACGTGGCTGGTGCCCAACTCCGCCGCGGGCCAGATGCGCACCCTGGACGCCCGGGCCCGCGATCTGTCGTCGCTGGAGGCCATCTCCCAGACGGTCGAGGTGGAGGTCGGCATGAGGCCGGGCCATGCACCCGCCCCGTTCTTCGGCGTGGGGACCGCGAGCAACGCGCTGTTGTCGGCGTTCGCGCTGGATTCGCGGACCTCGCGCGGCATGGTGGGCGGCACCAACCTGCCGCGGGGCGCGCTGCCGGATGATGCGCGCCACGGCGTCCACTTCTTCACCCTGGGCGCGGAGGGCGTGGTGCTCGCCGCCAAGGTGCCCCTGCAGGCCGCGCCCCTGGCGTCCGTCTTCCACGGGAACCTGGCGCTGGTGGTGGTGACGGGGGACCTCGTGTCCGGGCGCCTGCCCGAGCTGGTGGTCCTCGACGTGACGAACCTGTCCATGCCGAAGGTGCTGGGCTCCGTCGACCTGGCGGGCCCCCGGGCCCACGCGGTGACGACGGAGGGGCACCTGGCCTTCGTGGCCAACGGTGAGTCCGGTGTCGTGGTGGTGGACCTGAAGGAGCCGTCCCAGCCGCAGCGGCTGACGGTGGTGCCGGTGGCCGGCGACGCGCGCGACGTGTCCGTCGCGGGGGACCGCCTCCTGGTGGCCGCGGGGGCCGGGGGCCTGCGCGTGCATGATCTGTTGGATCCGTCGCTCGGGGAGCAGGGCTTCGTCCCGGTGCCCGGGGGCGCGGAGCAGGTGTCCGTGGTGGGAGCGCGGGCGCTGGTGGGCTGCCAGGGCCCGATGGCCGCGCTGGCGGTGGTGGACGTGGGCGTCAGCCCGCCCCGGTTGCAGTCGGTCCTGTCGCACGCACCCGCCCGGCAGGATCTGCTGGCCACGGGGCAGCGCTCGCTGGCCGTCACCGGGGGACTGGCCGTGTCCACCGTGCAGCTCGTGAACCCGTCCTCCGAGCCGCAGAAGGGCATGTTGTCGGCCTCCGTGATTCCGCCGGATGGCTTCGCGAAGACGTTCGTGCGCGCCAACCTGCCGGCGGCCCGGGACGTGGCCCTGCACGACAGCCGCCCCTTCGCGCTCTTCGGAGACCAGGGCGTGGTGGACTTCAACCTGCCGCGCTTCCTCGTCACGGACGTGCTGCCCGCGGACGGCGCGGATCAGGTCGCGCCGTCGGGGCGCGATCCGAAGGTCGTGGTGACGTTCACGTCGCCCATCGATGCCACGTCCATCCTGCCCACCACGGCGGTGCTGCGCGCGGGCCGACAGATGGATGGCGCGGTGATTCCCGCGACGGTCACCGTCGGGGATCCGGACATCGCCGATGAGAATCAGCGCAACCCCCGCCAGCTCGTCTTCACGTTGACGGGCAGCAGCCCGAGCCTG
Source organism: Corallococcus sp. CA047B (assembly GCF_003612065.1). Classification (NCBI taxonomy): domain Bacteria; kingdom Pseudomonadati; phylum Myxococcota; class Myxococcia; order Myxococcales; family Myxococcaceae; genus Corallococcus; species Corallococcus sp. CA047B. Next base: position 22,817 of record NZ_RAWD01000017.1, on the reverse strand, counting down.
CCGCTCAACACCGACATCCACGTCGTCATCTCCTCGGCCCCGGCGGATGCGCTGAAGTCCGAGGCCGGCGCCGTTCTGGAAAGCGGCTTCGCGTCGCGCTTCCGCACGCGCTCCTCCGCGGGTGTCCCGCCCGCGATCGTGCGCGTGGAACCCCCGAGCGGCCCGGAGCAGGGCGGCACGCGGGTGCGCATCCACGGCACCGGGCTGCGCGCCGGCGCGCGCGTGTTCTTCTCCAGCGAGGAGGCCACCGAGGTCGGGCTCGATCCCACGGGAAGCTTCCTGACCGCCCTGACGCCGCCCCAGTCCCGGGGCCCGGTGCGCGTCCAGGTGGTGAACCCGGAGGGCCTCCAGTCCAGCCTGCTGGGTGGCTTCGTGTACCTGCCCACGTTGCAGGTCACCACCGTGAGCCCGGCCACCGGCAAGCTCGCGGGTGGCGACGTCGTGGAGCTGTCCGGCGCGGGCTTCCAGGTGGGGGCCACCGTGTCGTTCCGGGGCGTGGCGACGGTGCGCGCCGCGACGGAGGTCCGGGTGCTGTCACCCGGGCGCATCAGCCTGAAGACGCCCCGCGGGGACTTCGGCCCGGCGGATCTCCTGGTGGAGAACCCGGATGGCCAGCGCGCGGAGGCGCCCGGGGCCTTCCTGTACAGCGACCTGGACACGGCGATGGTGCTGAACCGCTACGACCTGCGGTTGGGGGACGGCACGGGACGGCCGAATAACAGCCTGCCGCAGGGCATGCCCGGAGCGCTGGTGATGTCCGACCAGCGGGTGTGGATGCTGTCCCGGGCCACCGTGGCGTCGGGCGCGACGGCGGTGGAGGTGTTGAAGAAGAGCGTCCAGGGCGCGCTGTCGCTGGTGGACGTCCGCGTTCCAAAGCAGGCGAGCGTGACGGGCGGCGTGTCGTTCCCGCCGCCGTATCTGCCGCGAGCGCTCGCGGTGCGGGGGACGACGGCGTACGTCGTCGCCGACGCGCAGGAGCTGGACGGGGTGGAGCTGCAGGGCGAGGGAGGACCGTCACTCCTGGTGGTGGATGCGACGGTGCCCACCGAGCCCCGCTTCGCGTACGCGCTGCCTTTCGAGGGCACGGCGCTGGGCGTGGACGTGGTGGATGACCTGGCGCTGGTGGCGGCCGGCGAGGGCGGCCTCGCCGTCTTCTCCCTGAGGGACCCCCTCAAGCCGATGCTGCTCGACTCCGTGCGCTCCTTCCTCCAGGGCGGCGTGCAGGCGCCTTCCTCCATCACCCGGGTGCGCGTGCTGGGACGCCATGCCGTCCTCTCCGCGCTGCGCAACAGCAGCGTGGCGACGCTCGTGGTGGACCTGGCCCGGCCGGGCTTCCCGGTGGTGGGCGAGGTGTCCCCGGGCTTTGGCGACCTGGGCATCTCCGGTGTGTCCGCGCTGGCCGCTGGCGCGAGCGGGGTGAGGACGGTCTCGCTCGCCCGGCCGACCCAGCCGCGCGTGCTGGCGACGGTGCCCTCGCTGGTGCCGGTGCCGCAGACGCTCGCGGACCTGGGGCCCCACCTGGGTGTCAGCGCGGGCGGAGGGCTGGTGCAGCTCGGCCTCGTGTCGGACCTGACCGCGCCGTTCCCGGTGGACGCGGTGGACCTGCACCCCGGCACCTCCATCGCCGACGTGGCGGTCGAAGGCTCCGTCATCGCCGCCTCCATCGACGCGGTGCGGCCGTACTCCAAGGCGTTGGATGGCCTGGCACTCATCGAGGTGCCGTTCCCTGTCGTGGTGAAGAGCCAGCCGCGCGCAGGTGACACCGGCGTGCTCGTCACGACGTCCATCGAGCTGTCGTTGAGCACGCCCTTGAAGGCGTCCCCGAACGCGTCGGTCCGGCTGATGGAGCTGGACGGATCCGCCGAAGGGTCGCTCGTGCAGGCGACGTGGAGCGTGGACACGGCGGGGCGGCTCATCACCCTCCAGCCGACGGGCCTCCTGAAGGGGAGGACCTCCTACCGCGTGGTGGCCCAGGGCCTCGTCGCGGCGAACAACGCGGTGATGCCGGGCCGCTTCGTGGCCGAGTTCGAGACCGGCTCGCCCGAGGCCCAGGTGCCGGTGACGCTCGCCTGCCCGGCGCCGGGCGCGGGGGGAACCGACTGCATCAGTCCGCGCGAGGGTTCCGTCAACGGCGGCACCGTGGTCACGCTGAAGGGCACCGGCTTCGAAACCGGGCTGGAGGTCCGCTTCGCGGGCACTCCGGCGACGGACGTCGTCGTGTCCCTCGACCGGACGACGGTGACCCTGACGACGCCGAAGGGCGCGGCGGGCGCGGCGACAATCGAGGTGCGCAATCCCTCCGGCGGCACGCTCACGCGGGTGGGCGCGTTCCTCTACACGGAAGCGTTGACCCTGGCCTCCGTCACGCCGGATCGCGGTCCCACGTCGGGCGGTACGCGCGTGGTGCTGCAGGGCACGGGCTTCTCCACGGACCGCCCCATGGAGGTCTACTTCGGAGACCAGCGCGCCCTGCGGGTGCGCACGCTCGGCATGGGCCGCCTGGAAGCCTATACGCCCAACGGACCTCGCGGCCCGGTGACCGTGAAGGTCGTGCGGTCGGATCAGCCGGGCACCTTCGCCACGAAGTCGGGTGCCTTCACCTACGATCAGCCCACGGATTCCGCGGTGGCCTTCGGGGGGGAGATCCGCGACCTGGTCGTCATCGGTGACGCGCTCTACACGGTGGGCGCTGGCGGCCTGAGCGTGGTGGACCTGTCCAACCTCTACACGCGCGGGTTGCTGGCGGGGACGCCCATTCCGCCCGAGCGCCGCACGGAGCTCATCGACGAGGACAAGGATCGCGTGGACGACCGCATCCTCGGTCAGTGGAGCTCCGGGGGCCTGGAGCTGCTGTCCGTGTCGTATCCCCCGGAGGGTGGGGACCGGCTCTTCGTCGGCGGTGGTCAGCGTGACAGGTCGGGCAAGTACGTCAGCGCCACCGTGGTGGAGCTGGACATCTCCAATCCGGCCCGCCCGTTCGAGGTGAACTCCACCCGCGCGGGTGGGGCGGCGGCCTTCGCCCTGGACGCGCGCGACGACCGGATGCTGGGCGCGATGGGCGCGGACGGCCTGCGGGGCTACGACATCTCGCACGCGCCGTTCCTCCTGCACACGCTCAAGGACTTCCCGTCCTCGGATCCGCTGTCCACGCAGGCGATGGCGTTGGCGGTGGAGCAGGGCAGGGCGGTGATGGGCACCGGCGTGTGGCAGCCGGGGCATGTCTTCACGCAGGGCCAGCTGCATCTGGTGGACGTGCAGCAGGCGCCGGTGGCGAAGGCCTCCGTGGCGGTCAGCGTCCAGCGGGTGCGGCTGTTCCGTGACCTGGCGGTGGTGGCGGCCGGTGACGAGGGGCTCGTGCTGGTGCGGATGGTGGGGCTGGACTCGCTCCAGGTGTTGCCGGGCAAGGTCAGCAAGGCCGTGCTGGGAGGCTTCGCGTCCGACGTGCGGATGGTGGGCAGCCTCGCGTACGTGGCGGTGGGCGAAGCGGGCGTCGCGGTGGTGGACCTGAGCAATCCGGAGTCTCCGCGGCTGCTCCACCACGTGGGCGGAGCGCGGGGCGGGGCGGCGCGGACGGTGGCGGTGGCGGGAGGCCGCGTCATCAGCGTGCGTCAGCGGGGCGCGACCGGCTGGTCGCTGGAGTTCGGTCCCGCGGCGGAGCTGGTGCTCGTGTCGTCCAGCGTTTCGCACGGGGAGCGCGTGCCGCGCGACCTGTCGTCGCTGCTCCTGACGTTCTCCACCACGCTGACGCCGGAGAGCGCGAAGCAGGCGGTGTCCTTGAAGGTGGCTGGCGAGGAGTGGCTCCAGACGGGCACGCCGAAGGTGGACCTGGAGGCGGGCAGCGCGCAGCAGCCGGTGAGCACGGTGGTGGTGCGCTTCCGTCCGGAGCTCCCCCTGCCCGCGGCGGCGAACGTGCGGCTCGCGGTGTCCGAGCAGCTCGCCACGCCGGATGGCAAGAAGCTGCTGGCGCCCTTCGCGGTGGACTTCCAGGCCGCGTCCGGGAATGGGCTGCGCCCGCGCATCGCCCAGGTGGTGCCGCGCGTTGGTCCGCAGGATGGCGGCTCCCAGGTGCAGATCCTCGGACAGGACTTCGCGCCGGACGCACTCGTGAGCATTGGCGGCGTGACCGCGCCGACGACGCTCTTCCATGATTCGACGCGGCTGAGCGCGGTCGTCCCGCCCGGCGCGAATCCCGGGCTCGCGGACGTGGTCGTCACGAACGTGAGCACGGGCCTGTCCGACCGGAGGGCCGGAGGCTTCCTCTACAAGGAGGAGATGAAGCTCAGCCGCGCGACGCCGAAGTTCCTGAATCCGCGCGGTGGCAGTGAGATGGAGATCGTGGGCACGGGCTTCCTGCCCGCGTGGGCGTATGGCGCCCTGGGGGCCCCCACCGTGGAGGTGGGCGGCACTCCCGCGCGCTCGGTGTCGGTCGTGTCTCCGGAGCTGTTGAGGGTGGAAGCTCCGGTGGGCTCGTTCGGAAGCGACGGCCGGGCCAGGGTGCGCGTCCGCTCGACGCTGCCGAACGCCCAGAACTTCGGCTCCACGGTCCTCTCCGAGGACAAGCACCTGGATGGCCAGGTGGGCTACGGCCTGGAGCGCAGCCTCGCCAACAACACGCCCCCCACGGCCACGTCGGGTGAGGAGCGCATCGACAAGGTCTTCCCGAAGTCGCTCTTCGTGGATCCCCAGCAGCCCCGCCTCGTCTATGCGTCCGCGGGCGCTTCGGGCGAAGGCAACCGCTCACTGAACAGCTACACGGGGGCCATCACCCACGCGGGCGTCTTCTTCAATTCGACCGTGCTGGTGAGCTACGACACCACCACGCAGGGGCTCCCCAAGGGGGCCACCCCGAGCGCATTCGCGACCCCCGTCGAGGACCTGAAGTACGTGGACCGGCTGTTCGGCGTGCTGGGCCGCTACCTGCCGGAAGGCAGCCCGCTGCCGGATTACGCCCTCACCCCGGACTCCATGGACATCGCGGCGAGCCAGGGCCAATGGCTCGTGGCGAACGGCGAGGCGGGCCTCACCGTGTTCGGCTCGCCGGGCCCGAAGCGGCTGGGCGCGGCGAAGTTCGGCGTCTACGGAGAGTCCGAGTACGCGACGCGCGTGTTGCCTACGCCCATTGGCGGCTGGGTGGCCTTCAACGGCATGGTGCAGAATCCGCCCCCGGGCAACGGGTCCTGCCTCAGCACGCAGCCGGCCGCGGGCATGAGCGGCAAGGTGCGGCTGCTGGACACGCGCTTCCCGTCGGATCCGCTGTTGGTCCGCACGGTGTCACTGGAGGGCGAGCCCTACGGCCTGGCCGTGCATGACGGGCTGCTCTTCATCGCTGAAGGCCAGCACGAGGGCGTCTACTTCTGCCCGTCGCCCACCGCGCCTCCGCCGCCCGAGTTCTCGCTGCGCGGCGGCAGCAGGGGCGGCCAGCGTACGACGTACCATGCGAAGGAAGGCGCGCAGACGCATCCCCAGGGACGGCTGTCCATCGTCAACCCGGCCGAACCCAATACGGTGCTGGGGTCGCTCGCCTTCGCGGCGAACCTGACCGACGTGGTGGTGGTGCGGGACGTGGCCATCGTCGCGGCGGCGGAGCTGGGTCTGATCTTCATCGACGTGTCGGATCCGGCACACCCGGCCGAGATCACGTCGGCGCGGCTCGCCTTCGATTCGGATCTGTCGAACACGCCGGGCCAGCCGCAGAGGTTGCGCCTGTTGGGGGACATGCTCTTCGTCTCCGCCAACGAGGGCGGTGTGGTGCTGGTGAACGTGGCGGATCCTCGCGTGCCCCGGTGGGTGAGCGCTGGCAACACCGAGGTGGCCATGGACTCGGCGGCCGTGGGGGACCGGCTGCTGGTGGCGGGCCGCGACCGCGTCACCGAACTGGCGGTGCCCTTTACCTACGTGACGGGCATGACGCCAGCGCGTGACTCGACTGTGGCCCCGAAGGCGACCGTGCTCGAAGTGCTGATGAGCCGGCCCATCAATCCCGGCAGCGTGCACACCGAAGCAGGCGCGCACGGGGCGGCCACCGTGGAGTTGCTGGGCCCGGGGGACGCGCGCGTGCCCTTGAAGCCGGTGGTGGTGATCAATTCGGACGCGCAGCTTCGCTATGGCCTGAAGATCGAGCCGCAGGCGGACCTGGTCGCGAACACGGATTACACGCTGCACATCGAGGGCATCACGGACGACCGCGGTGGCGGCCTGCTGATTCCCTTCAAGGCCCACTTCAAGACGGGCTCCGACACGAGCGGCATGCCCCGTGTGGTCGCGGCGAGCCCGCGGTCCCTGTCCCGGCAGCTCGGTGGAATGCTCACGCTGTCGGGCAGTGGCTTCACCGGCGTGGAGCGCGTGCGCATCGGTACGAAGACGGTGGATTGCACCCTGCCGGCCAGCGAATGCAGCATGCTGGAAGACGGCACGCAGCTCCGGTTGAAGGCACCCTCGGCGGACCAGGCGGGCCCTGCCGACGTGGTGGTCATGGATCCGGGGGGCCCCTCCTCGGAGCTGCCCTCGGGCGTGTTCTACCGCGATGACCTGGAGCAGTCGGTGGCGACGCTGTCGCCGGACCATGGTCCCGTGAACGGTGGCACGCGCGTCACGCTGACGCTGGATCGCCCCGCGCTGACGCCGGGGATGCAGGTCATCGTCGGGGACAAGGCGGCGGAGGATGTCGACGTCATCGACCTGACGCGGCTCAAGTTCACGTTGCCGGAAGGACGGGCGGGACTTGCCTCCGTCCGGCTGGTGCCCTTCCAGGAGAACGCGGACGGCGGTGTCGTGTCGGACGGCGGAGTCGCGTCGGATGGCGGCGTCGCGCAGGCGGGCGTGGCCGTGGGCGTCTTCGCCTACGACATGCCGTTCGGTGAGAGCCTGTCGTTGCCGGGCTTCCCCCCGCTCGAAGCCTCCGAGCTGAAGCTGGTGGGCGATCTGCTGTACGTCGGTGCGTCCTCGACGAGCGCCCCGGGCCTGTACCTCTTCGACGTGTTCCTCCAGGAGCGCCCCATCGCGAAGGGGAACCTGCGCACGGACCACCCGGTGCGGGGCCTGGATGTCAGCGGTCCGCTGGCGCTGCTGGCGGAAGGCTCGGCCATCACCGCGGTGGACGTCTCCGTGCCTGAAGCGCCGTTCCAGTTGGGCCAGGTGGCCACCTCCGGCCTCGCCACGGGCGTGCGCATCGAAGGCGCGCGCGCGTACGTCAGCGTCGTCGAACCGAGCGCGGGCAGCGGACAGATCCAGGTGCTGGATCTGACGAAGCCGCCGCTCCAGATGGTGCCGGCCGCGGCGGTGAGTCTGTACCCGGAGGACGGCCTGGCGCTGGACCTGGGGCCGGAGCGCTTCTACGTGCTCACGTCGCGCATCCAGGGCACCGTGGGTGACGGGCTGCGACTGGCCATCTACGATCGGCAGGGCGTCCGCAAGGGCGACGTGCGCGTGGACAACACGCTCACGAGCCTGGACGCGCTGGTGCGCAGCCGGGTGTCTGTGCGCTCGGGCCGGGCCTACGTGACGGTGGGACGCCGCGTGCACGTGTTCGACGTCAGCGAGGCGAACGAGGCCGCGCCGGTGCGGTTGCAGGGCGCCGAGCTCGACAACAACGGCGCCGGCCTGACCTGGGCCGGAGGCAGCCTGTGGGTGGCGACCCAGGGCCGGACGGAGACGGTGGTGGAGGTGCCGCCCACGGAGCTGCTGGCGACGGGCTCCACGCCCGCGCACGGCTCGCTGGCGCCGGTGGACGCGTTGGTGAGCGTTGACTTCAACCTGGCCATCGCGCCGGACTCCATCGTCGATGCGGGGACCGTGACGGCCAGGGGCACGGACAACGTGGACCGCGTGGTGGATGGCACGTGGGAGGTCGTCCAGCGCGTGCGCGGTGCCTCGCTGCAATTCAAGCCCGTTCCTCCGAACGTGCCGCCGTTCAACGCGGGCGAACAGGTCCACGTCTCCGTGAAGAAGGGCAGCCTGAAGACGGTGGGCGCCAGCCCGCTCCGTCTTGCGGCGGGCGTGGACGTGCGCTTCGGCATCGCCACTTTGGCGGACGCCGTGCAGCCCACCCTCGAAAGCATCGAGCCTTCCAGCGGCGTGCGGACCCAGGACACGCCGGTGACCATCCGGGGCCTGAACTACAAGACGGGTCTCCAGGTGTGGGTCGGTGGCACGCAGGTGACGACGCCCCTGACCATCGCCCTGGATGGCAAGAGTGTCTCGCTGAGCATTCCCAGCGCGAACGGGCCGACCGACGTCGCGGGGCCGGTCTCGGTGGAAGTGCGGTACGAGAACGGACTGTCCGCGCTGAGGGTGGCGGGCTTCACGTACCGGGATGCGTTGGGGGTGGCCACGCTCACCCCGGACCGTGCCGAGCAGCGCGGAGGCATCCCGGTGACGCTGACCGGGACGGGCTTCGCGCGCGGGCTGACGGTGCGGTTCGGCGATCAGCACTCCTTCGACGTGCGCGTGCTGTCTCCGACGCGCGCGGTGGCCACGGCGCCGCCGCATGCGCCCGGGGTGGTGGACGTGGTCGTGGGGCTGTCGGACACGGCTCCGGTCACGAAGACGCAGGCCTTCCTCTATGGCGCGGGCGCCATGGCGAGGCTGGGGACGCCGCCGCTGCGGCATCTGTTGATGGAGCGCGGGGTGCTGTTCGGCGCCATTGGCGGCGAGGCGGACATCACGCTTCCCGGCAACGTGCCGGTCCAGGGCGGGGGCTTGCGGACGTGGTCGCCGGGCGGGTTGCTGGTGGCGGACGTCTCCGAGCCCACCGCCATCCGGGAGATCACCCGGCTGACCTTCTCGGACAGCTCGCAGGGCGGTGCGTGGCGTCTGGCGTCGCTGGGCGGACGGCTGTACGTGGCGGCCGGAACGGGCGGCCTGAAGGTCGTGGACATTTCGCGACCCGTCGCGCCCGTGCTGGAGATGTCCCTGGCGGGGACCGGCCCCACGGTGGACGTGGTGGCCGGAGGCGAATTGGTGTTCACCGCGGACTCCGAGGGCGTGCGCGCATGGCGCACCACCGAGGGCAGCCGTCCGCGGCAGACGGGGCAGCGCGCCATCGAGGGCGGTGTCACGGCGCTCGCGCTCCATGACGGCTACCTGCTGGCCGCGGGCGGCAGCACGGGCAACTCCCGGCTGTACGTGCTGGACGCGCGGCGCGGAGACCTTCCGGTGGTGGGCTGGATGCCGCTGGCGGCACGTGCACGGCAAATCAGCCGCGAGGGCAGCCGGGCCTTTGTCTCGCTCGGAGCGCTGAAGCAGGTGGCGGTCATCAACCTCGCGGACGTGGCGCATCCGTCGTCCGTCGCGACGCTGGCGCTGGAGGATCCGCTGGGTGATGGGCATGTCTCCGCGGAGCAGACGCGGGTGACGGCGGGCATCGCCTGGGTGGCCGCCGGTGGCGGCAAGGTGCAGCGCTTCCGCGTCCCCTCCGTGGGGACGGCCGCGCCGCTGGAGCGGGTGTCCGTCACCGGTGACGCGACGACGCTGTGGGACCTGGAGCAGCACCTGCTGGTGGGCACGCTCGTGCTGGATGGCGCGGGCCGGGTGGTGGAGCTGCCCGTGCATCACGCGGGCGAGGCCGGGTATCCGCTCGCGGGCATGATCGCCACCGCGCCGCTGCCGCACCTGGAGCTGTGGGGGACGCGTCCGTCCGCGGGAGAAACGGTGTCCGTGCACACCTGGCCCGAGGTGCGGGTGAGCGAGGTGCCCCGCTCGACGACGCTGTCGGAGGTGTACCTGGAGAAGGCGGATGGCGGCGCGGTGGGCGCGGCGGTGTCCGCGCTCGCGACCGACGCGGGCATGAGCATCCAGGTGGTGCCGGACACGGCGCTGGCGGTGTCGTCGGAGTACGTCCTGCGCATCGGCAGGAACCTGAGCGACCTGCGCGATGGCGGCCTCGGGACGGACACGGAAGTGCGCTTCCGCACGGCCTCCCAGGCGACCCCGGAGGCTCCGCTCCTGGGCGAGGTGTTGCCCGCCTACGGCCTGCAGGATGGGGGCACGGTGGTGCGGGTCCAGGGCACTGGCTTCCTGGCGGGCTGCAAGGTGTCCATCGGCGGTGAGCTCGCGCAGGGCTGCGAGCTGGAGAATGACGCGGGCACGGTGGCGACGGTGCTGAGCCCCCGGGGCGTCGAGGGCGCCGCGGCGGTGCGGATCGCCAACCCGGATGGCCTGTCCGCGATGCGGCTGGGGGCCTTCCGCTACCTGCTGCCGCCGAGCATCACCCAGGTGAGTCCGGCGTTCGCGCCGGCGAACAGCCGGGCGGTGATCACGCTCTCTGGCAAAGGCGTGTTCAGCGGCTCGCGCGTCATCTTCACACCCGCGGGTACCTCACTGCGCATCCCGGCGCGCGCCGTGGTGCTGGATGCGTCGGGGGCGCTCCAGGTAACGGTGCCGGACGGAATCGTCGGTGCCGCGAGCATCACGCTGGAGACGTCACAGGAGGCTTCGCCCGGAGCGGAGCCCTGGGGCTTCACCTTCACGCTGCCCGCGCGGGAAACGCTCGTGGCGGATGGGCACGTGGCCGCGAACGTGGGCTACGCGCTGCTGACGGCGCGAGGCGACCAGTTGGTGGCGCTCGATCTGTCCTCTCCGGGCAGCACGGCCACGGCGTCCCAGGTCCCTGGCGTCGCGGTGCCCACCGCCCTGACGGTCGCGGGGAGCCGTGCGGTCCTGGTCGGTAGCGGCGCTGCGGTGCGCTACGACCTGGGCGGGTGCGGCATGGGGCCGGGGGCGCCCTGTGTGCCCCAGGAGCGCGATCGCGTGCTGCTGGTGCCGGGCGTGCCCATGTCGGAGGCGGCCGCGAACGCGGATGCGACGACCGTGGCGCTCGCGGGCGGCAGCGACCTGTTGCTGTTGGGGGAGCTGCGTGAAGTCAACGCCGCCCAGCCGCCGTTGGACGTGGTGGCGCAGATCTCCGTGGCGCCGGGCACGGTCCGGGGTCTGGGCATGGTGGCCGGAGGCGCGCTCGCGGTGTTGATCGACGAGGGTACGTCCTCGCGGCTGGAGCTGCGTGGCATCGAGGACGGACAGCTCGGGTTGCTCGGCGTCGTCATCGGCTTGCCCGGCGCGGCGCGGGGGCTGGCGGCGGAGGGCTCGCGCGTGGCCGTGGCCACGGGTGCGTCCGTGCACCTCTACGATGTCTTCCATCCGGCCAGTCCGCTGCTCGTGGGGTCGTGGACCTCCGCGGATGCGTCGGAGGACGCGGTGCGCTCCGTGGCGCTCTCCGGCCCCTGGGTGCTGGCGGCGGGCAGGACGCGCGCGGCCTGGCTGGACACCACGGCCGGGGAGAACCTGGTGGAGCGCACGTTCGCGAGCTACGCGGCCGTGACGTCTCCGCGCGCCCTGCTGGGCAACGGCATGGCGGTGATTGGCGGCGCGCCGGCGACGTACCTGTTCGACACGTTGCCATACCCCACCGTCGCCTCCGCTTCGCCGCTGCCCGGTGGGACGTTGGCGCGGGGCGGGACGGTCAGCCTCGCGCTCTCCAGCGAGCTGCCACTGTCGGTAGCGGCCGCCAGCACCGGTTCGCTGATGGACTCGCAGGGCAACGTGGTCGCTCTGGAAGGGCTGACGCGCATGGCGTCCACGGTTCGGCTCAAGCCCGACGGGGATCTCACGCCGGGTGTGGAAGTCACGGCGACGGTGACCTTCGGCAAGACGGAGTTCCACGGTGGGACGGTCCTGCAGCCGTGGTCGTTCTTCCTGCGCGGCGGCGAGCCGGGTCCGGGCTTCTCGGTGGGACCGCTCCTGCCAGGGTATGGCGCCATTGAGGGCGGCTACGACGTGCTGGTGTCGGGCACGGGCATCCCCGTGGACAGCCAGGTGTTCTTCGGCCAGCAGCCGTTGGTGAACGTGGAGCCGCCGACCTCCACCGAGCTGCGGGTCCGGGTGCCCGCCGCCCAGGTCGCGGGGCCGGTGCGCGTCCGCATCCAGTCCGGTGCCGGCACGTCGCTGGAGGTGCCGGGCGGCTTCATCTACCTGGCGAAGCTGGAACTCCTGTCGGTCGCGCCCAATCCGGCGGATCTCCAGGGTGAGTGGGTGACGCTCACGGGCAGCGGTTTCACGCGCGGCCTCCAGGTCTTCTTCGACGATGGGCTCGCGGAGACCCGCGCGCTCACCGCGACAACTGTGCAGGCGTGGATGCCCCCGGGCCCGCGCAAGCTGATCGCCATCCGTCTCCAGCAGCAGCGGGAGACGCTCTCCCTCGACGGAGTGCTGCTGCGAAGCGACAAGCGGGCGCCCCGGGTGGCGTCCTGGAGCGTGGAGTCGGGCACGTTGGTGGAGGCCCAGCGCAAGGTCTTCACCGCGACCTTCGATGAACCGCTGGCGGTCATTGGCAGTCAGACCGCCGCCGTCATGCGCCTGCGTGACAGCGCCGGTCAGTCGGTGGCTGGAACCACCCAGGTGGATGTGGCGGGTCGCACCGTGACGCTGGTGCTGAGCGCGGGAGCCCCGGCGCTGACGCCACGGGGTCGGTACACGCTGGAGGTGTCGGGCGTGAAGGACCTGGATGGCAACCCGTCCACCGTGGAGTCCCGGGCCTTCACGGTCAAGGACACCACGGGGCCCACGGTGACGCTGAAGCTCAAGGGAGCCTCCGTGGCGCTCGGCTCGGGCCCGCTGCCAGTGGGCGTCGAGCATGTCTTCCTGGTGTCCGCGGTGGACGACAGCGGCGAGCCGACGACGAACCCTGGACTCACGATTGGCACCGAGCAGGTGTCCGCGTCCGCGGATGGCTTCCACTACCGGTGGCTGTCGTCAGCGGGCAACACCCGGGTGAAGCTCGTCGCCACGGCGACGGACAGTTCGGGCAACGTGGGGCGCAGTCCGGACTATCTCGTGGATCTCGCGTCGGATCCGCCCCCTTCCGTCAGCTTCCTGCAGCCCACCCAGCGCATGGTCAGTCTGGTGGAGGGCGAGGCGCTCGCGCTGGAGGTCCAGGCTTCGGACACCGATGGGCGGTCTCCGAACACCGGCTGGGTGAAGAATCTGGAGCTGAGCCTGAACGGCTCGATCTTCAAACGGCAGACCTTCACGTCCACGCCCGGGCCCGTCGTCTCCGGACCCACGATGCTCGTGATGGAGCCGGTCGCGCAGGGGCCGGAGGTGCGCGATGTGGTCGCGCGCGCGGTGGACAACAACGGTTCGTACTCGGACCCGGCGGTCATCCAGGTGACGGTGACGCCGGACACCCAGGCGCCCCAGGTGTCCTGGCTGTCGCCGGTGGAGGGTCAGCGCATCGCTTCGGGCACGGTGGTGGACCTGCGCGCGTCCATCACCGACAGCAACGCCTTGTCCTCCGTGGTCTTCACGCAGGCGGTGGGCACGGAGGCCCCCCGGCAGATCGCGTCCTTCCAGGGTCCCGCGTCGACGGTGCGGTGGGTGGCGCCCACCGTGTCGTCGAACACGTCGGTGCGGTTCACCGTGGCGGCGAAGGACTCGCGAGGCAACGTGGAGTCCCGCCACGTGAACCTCACGGTGACGAAGCCAGAGGGACTGGCGCGGCCGTTCGTCGCCTTCCTGAGCCCCGCGGGTACCAACGCCTACGCCTATGAGCGGCAGACCCTGAAGGTGGAACTGACCGCGACGTCGCGCGTGGCCATCGATCGGGTGCGGCTGTCCATCGACGGACAGGAGCAGGTCCTCGTCCAGCCTCCGTGGATCCGGACCGTGACGGTGCCGGAGACGCGGGGGACATCGCGCCGCATCTGGCTGCGGGCCGTGGCCGTGGACGTCGACGGCCAGGAGAGCGAGCCTGCCCTCCAGGAAGTCGAAGTGAGGAACTCCTGGGGCGATCCCCTGTTGACCGCGGAAACGCTGCCCGTGGGTCCCCTGTGGCTGGGTGGCTCGACGCTGCACGTGTCGGGCGTCGGGACGGACGGGGGCGTGGCGATGGCCACCGCCGTGAGGGTCGCGGATGCTTCCGTGCCCACCGTGGGCGTGAATGCCTTCGAACTGCCCCTGGGCGGGGAGGGGGCCTCGGTGGTCGCCTCGGCGGAGGCCACGGACTACGGCGCGGGCAACCTGGTGGGCCAGCGCATGGGTCAACTGGCGGTGTTCGCCCGGGAAGCCGCCACGGTGCGGCCAGCGACGGGGGCCGCGGTGGCGGGCGTGGCGGTTCGCGGCGATACCTGGGCGGTGCTGCGCGTGGACTCCGCGGGGTCCAGCGTCGAGCTGCGCTCACGCTCCACGCTGGAGGTGACGGCGACGCGGGCGCTCACAGGCCAGGCGGTGGGCCTCGCGTTCGTGGAGGACCGGCTGGCCGTGGCGCTGCGCCGCTCCGGCAAGGGCGCGCTGGCGTTCCTGAAACTGTCGGACCTGTCCGATGCGACGACCGCGACGCTGCGGCGTGCCCCTTCGGCGGTGGTGCCGGTGCGGGGCGGCCTGATGGTGGGAACGGACGAGGGCGTGGAGACCTGGACCGCGCGGGGCGAGCTCGCTTCGCGCAGGCCCATGGGGCCCGTCCTCGCGCTCGCGGCGAACGGCGACGTGGCCGCGGTGCTGGGTGAGGCAGGACGGCTGGAGGTGCTGGAGGTGGGTGTCTTCCAGGCGCCTGACCGTCTGCGCTCGACGCAGACCGCGACGGGAGCCACCCGGGTGGCGCTCGTGGGCGGAGAGCCGTGCGCGGTGGGGCCGGCGTTCGTGAAGTGCTTCCGCGCCGCGCAGGCGGATCCGAAGGTGCTGGAGCCTACGGGGGCGATGCCGCTGGATGTGCCGGCGTTGTCCGCCTCGGGCTACGGCTCGTGGCTGGTGGTGGGCACCGCGAAGGGGGCGCGCGTGTTCGACGCGCGGTCGGCCGCGGTGCCGGACGCGGGCCACCCCTTCGGCGTGGGCGAGTTCCCGGCCGTGGCGGGAACCGTGGCCGTGGCGGGCGGCGACCTGCTGGCGGCGGACGCCCGGGCCGTGTCGCGCCTGGGCCTGGCGCGAGGGCCTCTCACGCCGGACGTGTCACTCGGTACGCCGGATGGGGGCGTGGTGGCGGTGTCGGGCGGACGTCTCACGCTGACGCCTTCGCTGACGGACGAGGCGGACCCCTTCAACGCCTACACGGCGGAGCTGCGGGTGGATGGGCGCACCGTCGAGGTGCTCGACAGCCGGTTGCCCACCCGGGTGGACCTGCCGCGTGACGCGGGAAGCACGTTGTTGTCGCTGCACGTGAGCGACCACGCGGGCAACCGCGACAGTGATGGGACCCCGGTGTCCCTGACCGCGACGGAGGGGGGGCCCCTCCTGGTGGCTCTCCAGGCGCCCGCGCAGGGCGTCGAAGGGGGCCTGTTGTCCGTGGTGGCGGTGCCCGAATCTCCAGCCCGCGTGGACGCGGTCGTCATCACGCTCCTGGATCCGGATGACCTGGACACGGTGCTCGCGACCGCCACGGCGATGCCGCCCGTGTTCACGGCAGCGCTGGAGATGCCGGTGCTGGGCGCCGCGCGGCGTCTGGATGGCCACTACCAGTTGAAGGCCGTGGCGAACTCGGGCGGTGTTCCGGGTGTGCCCTTCGTGAAGGACGTGGAGCTGCTCGTCGGAAGCGCGACCCCGGCCTTCAGCCTCCAATACAATGGGGGATCCGTCCAGGAGGGGAGCCTCCTCCCCGTCGCGGCGGTCTTCTCCCCCCCGGTGACCGGAAGCGTCGAGGTCCACTTCTCGGTGGATGGAGAAGAGCAGCAGGTCATCCAGGGCCCGCCGTTCACGACGTCCCTGCGCATGCCGATCCTGCGCGAGCGGGATGGCGGCGCTGGCTCCAACGCGCCGGTTCCGTTGTCGGCGCTCGCCATCACGCAGGATGGGCGGTTCTTCCGCACGCCCGAGGGCGCCAACGTGACGGTGATGCCGGACAGCACCCTTCCGGTCATCGTCGAGTCGAACTTCATCGTCGAGCCGTCGGGTTCGACGGTGGCGGCCGGATCCACGGTCGTGGCGCGCATGTCGGCCACCGACAACGTGGCGGTGGAGTCCCAGGGGCTTCAGATCCTCCTGGAGGGACAGCCCGTGGCCACGGGTGGCTCGTCGCTGGTCTACACGGTGCCCGCGGGCACTCCGGCCGGCAGCCTCCTCAAGGTGGTGGCGACGGCGATGGACCGTGCTGGCAATCCGGCGGTTCACAAGGAGAAGGAGCGCAGGGTGGTGGCCCCGTCGCTGCCCGGCCCGTCGACGGATTCCGCGGGCATCTTCGCCCACGCACGCAAGCTCGTGCTTCGAGGAGACCTGGTCGCGGTGACGACGCCCACGGGTGTGAGCCTGGGGCGGCTGTCGCACGGCACCGCGCCGACGCTCCAGCCCCTGGCGACGCTGACCCTGGGGTCGGAGCCGGCCAGCATCGCGTTCATGGAGCAGTACCTGCTCATCGCGCGTGGCGCCGTGGGCCTGGACGTGGTGGACGTCTCTGTTCCGGAGCAGCCGCGCTTCCGGGGCAACGCGAGGAACTACTCCCGCAATCCCGTGGTGTCCGTGGGCGGCTTGAACCGTGCCTTCGCGAGCACCGATGAGCTGATCTACACCGTGGACCTGCGGGAGCCCGGCATCCCGGTCTTCGCCAGCTCGTACCTTTTTGGCAAGGGGCCCATCCTGACGGCCTCCGCGGATCATGTCTTCGCGGCGTACCGCGACCTGGGGGTGAACTACATCCGTGGCAACGTCGCGCATGACAGCGCGCAAACGAAGCTGTGGAGATTGACTGGCGTCGCGAAGGCCGCGGAGCAGATGGGCGGCTGGCTGGTGGTGGGCACGGATCAGGGCCTGGAGATGGTCCTGCTCGATGGCCCGCAGACGCTGGCGCGACCTGGCCTCGTGCTGGGCACGGGGGTCCGTGCGGTCGCGGTCGCGGGGGGCACGGCGTGGCTGGCCTGTGAGGATGGCTGGCTGCGGTCCGTGGATGTGAGGGATCCATGGCGGCCGACGTTCGTGGCCATGGAGCCCCTGGACGCCACGGCGCTCACCGTGTCGGGTGGGGTGCTGCTGGCCGCCACCGACGCGGGCGTGCGGGTGCGCGCGCTCCCCGTGCCGGGCGTGGGCGCTGCTCCGACCGCGCTGGGAACGTTGTCGCTCGATGTCTCGTCGGTGTCGGCCTCGCGCCGGGGTGGGTGGCTCTCGAGCGTGGACGGACCGCGCCTGATGGATCTGGAGCGCCCCACCGCGCCGACGGCC
The DNA here is from genome assembly GCF_003612065.1 of Corallococcus sp. CA047B. Lineage (NCBI taxonomy): Bacteria > Pseudomonadati > Myxococcota > Myxococcia > Myxococcales > Myxococcaceae > Corallococcus > Corallococcus sp. CA047B. Next base: position 5,687 of record NZ_RAWD01000017.1, on the reverse strand, counting down.
GCGAATCCGCTCTCCACGCTGGCGGTGGCGCGCCAGACGGTGCAGGTCGGACGCGATGTCTTCATCCTGGGACCGGAGAAGCTGTCGGTCTGGGTCGAAGACACCCAGGGTTTCTTCTCGTTCGAAGGGGCGGGAACGACCACCCGAGGGGGCCGGCTGGCCGCGCTGGGGGCGTTGTCGCGCTTCGACGTGTCACCGAAGCGGCTCTGGGCGCTGGGGCCCGATCGGCTCTTCACGGTGACGACCGCGGACGCGCAGAACCTGGGCACGCTGGAGCTGACTTCGGCGCCCGTGGATCTCTCGGGCGATGAGCGCCGGGCGGCGGTGGCGCTGGGCGCCCAGGGCTTCACGGTGGTGGGCGTGGACGCAGAGGGCGGGCTGGAAATGCGCGCGTCGGTGCCGGGTGCGGCGGACGCGGTGGTGCTCGACGGTGACGTCGTCGTGGCCGGCGCAGGGACGGCCTTCCGGGTCTACGACCTGGCGGGGGCGACGCCAGCGTTGCGCGGTGGTGGTGCTACGGCCGGAGGACAGATTCGGAGGATCCGGCTGTTCGGTCGGCTCGCGCTGGTCGTGACGGAGGGAGGCGTGGAGGCCTGGGATGTGAGCACCCTTTCGGCCCCCGTGCGGCGCACGACGATGGCCGCCCCGGGTGCCAGGGATGCCTCGTTGGTGGGCTCCACCGTGGTGGTGGCGTCGGGGGTGGAAGGCGTCCAGGTGTTCCCGGCGCCGCACATGCCGGTCGCCGCCTCCGCGCGGTTGATGACGGCCTCGGCGGTGGTCGATGCGGATGCGGGAGAGTGGGTCCTCATCGATGCGCTCGTGGCGGGCCTGCGGGTGGACGACGCGGAGCTGCTCGTCGACGGACGGCCGTGGTCGCGGCTCGACGCGGAGCGTCCCCGGGTCGCGTGGCAGGTACCGTCGGCCGCGAGCGCGGCGACGCGCTTCAAACTCCAGGCGCGGGCTCGTGGCCCGGAAGGAGTTGAAGCGTTGTCCCCGGCGGTGACGGTGCGCGTTCGCACCCCCGTGACTTCAGAGGAGATGACGCTTGAGGCCAGCCTCACGGGCGCCGGTTGGTCGGAGCCCCTCTATTCGGGCCAGCCCATCCGCCTGGAGGCGAAGGTCGACAATGGGGAGCCACCCTATACGGTCACCGCCAGCCTGGATGGCGTGTTGCTCGGAGCGCTGTCGGTCGCGGCCAGCACGGACCCCTATTCGCCGCTCTACGAACAGGGCTTCTTCGTCGGTGATTTCCGCCTGCCGGTGTTCCGGTCGCCGAATCCGCCCGGCAAGCTCGTCGTCACCGCCGTGGACAGCCGGGGCGTGCCGGTCAGCACCACCCTTGAGGTGGAGCTGAAGTCGGACACGTCTGACACCCCGAGCCTGTCGGGAGTACCCGCGGTCCTGCGCATCAGCCCGGCGGTGAATGCCTTCATCGTCTACGTCAATGACTCGGGGCCTTCCATCCTCCGGATGTATCTGGATGGGCAATTGCTGGGCACCGGGTCGAAGCTTGGCAGCTACCCGAGCAGCTACTCGCTCCCCATCACGCTGACCCTGCCCCCGGAGATGCTGGGGCACCGGGTCCAGCTCAAGGCCGTGGTCGAGGACTTCATGGGCGGAGCTCCGTTCGTGCGGACCTGGGACTACGTGGTCGGTCCGGAGCGCGATCCTCCTGACTTGTCCATGTCCATGTACAACGATGCGGGCTATCAGTCCGAAGCGGAGCCCGGGCAGCCCTACAGTCTGTCCTTCACGGCAAGCCCGAGCGCTGGCGCAATCCGCCACCTCGAGGCCCGGGCCATCGTCGGTGGCCAGTGGCTCGACGACTCCCACGTGACGGGCGGTACTTCCCAACTCCTGGGCTCGGTCACCGACGGCGGGACACTCACGGCCTCCTACACCTTCCCGCAACTGACGGACGTTGCGCTGGAAGGTCACGACTACGTCGGCTTCCTGGTGACCGCGGTGGATGACGGCGACTTGAGCGCGACGCGGGCGTTCTTCAAGAGCTTCAAGATCAACACCGTTCGCTCCATCGGCAAGACCCTTGATGAATACCCGAACACCAACAGGAGCCCCGAGGGCTATCCCGTCACGGTCACCGTGACGGCACGCGATCCGGATGGAATCGCGTCCATGGACTTGAGCGTCAGGACACCCGACGGCGTCTTGATTCCCGCGACCACGTCGCTCACGTGTCGCGAGGCGGTGACCGAACCCACGTGTTCGAGGTCCGTCGCCAACGTGGCGCCGACGCGCACGGGCACCTGGTATGCGGTGGGCACCGCCGTCGATGGTCTGGGCGCCCGTCGTGATTTCAAGATCCCACTGACTGTGACCACGAACTCCGGTCCGACGGCGAGCATCGTTACGCCGACGTCCTATGTGCTGCGAGGCATGCCTGTCGTGCTCACGGCGACCTTCAGCGACGCACCGAAGTTCGACTGGCTGCGGCTCGCATTGGATGGGCTGAGCACTCCGCTCGCTTCGCAGGATGGGACGCCGGTGCCCGAGTATGGGGACATCCTGCTGTCTGGCTCCTACACACCCGCCACCACCGGTGTGCTGACGGCTCGGGCGAGCGCGCAGGCCGTCGGGGGGCGTCAGGCCAAGGCTGTCCTGACGGTTCCCGTGTACCTGGAGGACGCGGCAATGACGTGCGCCGCGCCGGTTCCCATCCCGATGACCACCGAGCTGCGGCCCGTGTCGCAAGCCCTTGCGCCCGCCCACGAGGTCTGCGGCAGGAGCTTCACCTCGGGATCGTGGCACGAGCTGCCCTTCGACGGGCCCGTGGCGGAACTCAGGCTTCATGCTGCATGGGAAGTGGATGGGACCGCGCGACTGCCACGCATCGCGGTCCAGGACATGGAACCGGCTTCATGCACTCCCGTGGGTGCACCCACGTGCAATTTCACGAGCGATGGGGTTTTGACAGGAGGCGCCTACGAGCGGGAGTTCTCCGGTGCGTTCTCGAAACACGCCCGCGTCTTCGTCGAAGGCGTGCCGGCCGGTCACGGATTGGTCATCACGGGCGCGTCCTTGGGCGAAGGGGCTCGGTGTGTCCCAGACGATCAGTCCACCCTCACGTGCGCGACGGGTGGCTGTTTGCCCACGGGACAGGTCCTCTCCACCGGCCAGCCCGAATACCGGTGCCATCTGTCGCAGTGCAATGACGGCATCAACAACACGGACCCGGAAGACCCCGTCTTCGACTATCCGAATCACCCCGGCTGTGATTTCCCCTGGGACGACAGCGAGGAGATGCCGACCGTGCTCCCGGCATGCGCTCCCACGGACACCGAGGACGATGATCAGGATGGTCTGAAGAACTGGCCGGATGATCCGGGTTGCTCCAGCGCCAGCGGCGATTCCGAGGACGGTGGAGATGGGGAGAGCTGCGCCGCGCCCATCGACTTCAACGCCGCCGCGCGAATGGCGGGCTCCACGCTCACCCTCGACTTCACGGGCGCGGAGAAGGACGAAGCCCTCTTCTGTGGCAGCCCTGACTCCACGGACCGGGTGGTGGGGGTCAAGATGCCCGGAAGGGGGCGGTTGGACGTCTACGGCGATTCCCACATCACCGCGGTCGGGGTGCGACGGACCTGTGCGGACGCGCATCCTGACAACAGCCGGACTTGCGCACAGCCCAAGGCTTCGAATGCGCCAGAGTGGCCCCTGAAGATCGAGCTCAGCCCTCCGTACGACGATCCGACCAATCCTCCCTTCTACCTGGTCGTGGAGGGCACCGGGACCGGCCTGCTCAAGGTCGGGGGCCGCATCTATGATGATGAGCGCTGCGATCCCGCGCAGCCCTGGTTCGCGTGTTCGTCCGACCAGCTCTGCTCCAACAGAGGGGCGGAGGGCTACAGGTGCAAGACTCCACGGTGCAGCGACGGGGTGAACAACGATCCCGACGAGGATGCTGCGATCGACTATCCGAACGACCCGGGCTGTGATTCCCCGGAGAGCGACGACGAGTCCAATCCGCCGCAACTCCCGGAGTGCGGTGACGACAAGGACAACGACGGTGATGCGCTGAGGGACCAGGGCGAAGACCCCGAGTGCCTCGACGCCGCGGACACGAGCGAGCTCTACTGCGGCGCCCTCGTGGCAAGCATTTCGCAGCCCACGGAGATCCAGGGTTCGACCCGGGGCGCAGGGGATGCCCTGGAGAGCTGCTCTGGCTATAGCGCTCCGGAGCGCGTCTACGACCTGATCGCGCCTGTCCGAGGCCTCTATCGCCTGCGGCTCGTGGGCGAGGAGGACATGACGCTCACCCTGCGACGCGACTCATGCCTGGGCCCGTCGTTGGATGGGCAGTGCTACCAGACCTACTCGTTGGAGCCGCTCGACAGATCCATCTGGTTGGAAGCGGGGGACCACGTCGTGATGGTCGTGGAGACCAACGGTCCGGCGGACTTCAGCCTCTCCATCCATCCGCCGACGGCCTGCTCCAACGGCCTGAACGACGACGGAAACGAGGACGCGCTCGTCGACTTCCCGAACGACCCGGGGTGTATGTCTCCCGAGGATGACGACGAGACGGATCCTCCGGGGCCGGTGCTCTGCTCCAACCAGCAGGACGACGACGGCGATGGGCTCGAGGATGCGGAGGACCCGGCCTGCTTCGGCCCGGGAGTGTTCAGCGAGACCTTCTCTTGCGGGGGGGTCACCACGACGGACCTGCCTTCGGGACCGCTTCCCCTGCGCAGACCGGATGTCATCTCCGGAGTCAGCGCGTTCACCGCGTCTACCTGTGGTGATGCCTCCAGCACCTCTCCCGAGAAGGTGTTCCTCTGGGCCGCACCTGCGAAGGGCCGCTACGAGTTCAACACCAACAACTCTCGGGTCGGAACAGAGCTGTCCCTCGTGGCACCTGCCTGCGGTGTGAATGATCTGCTGACGTGCGGCTCCTCCGGAACCACACCGGGTTCGCGAAGCATCGAGTGGAACCTGGAAGCGCACGAAAGGGTCGTCATCGTCGTGGACGGCGACAGCGAGAGCGGCGACTTCGTCCTCAACATCCGTGAGGTGTCCGCCCCATGACCTCCCGCACGGCACCGTTCCTCCTTCCTGACTTCTCCGAGCCCATGAACCGCCGTCACTCCTCCCAGCCTTCGTCGCCGTCCCTTCCGTCCCCGCGTCGGTTTCGTGGGTGGGTGCTCATGGGGACCGGGCTGCTGCTCGTTGCCTGCGGAGACCCGAAGGTGGTGGCGGAGGTGGGCAAGCAGAAGGTGACGCGCGCGGAGGTCGCCGCGTACGTGGACGCGCAGAGCGCGCGGGAGCGGCCCACACCCGCCCAGGCGTTGGACGCGTTGGTGTCCCGCTCCCTGTTGGCGGAGCAGGCGCGCCGCGAGGGCCTCGCGGACGACGAGGCCGTGAAGGCGCGGGTGGCGACCGCGGAGCGCGAGGTGCTGGCCCAGGCGCTGCTCGAAAAGCGCCTGGCGTCGGTGGTCACCGAGTCGGCGCTCCGCAAGCGCTATGAGTCTTCACGCGACGCGCTGTCCCGCCGGCAGGTGCGCGTCCGGCAGCTCTTCGTGAAGGTCCCGGCGAATGACGAAGCCACGCGCAACCGGGCGTGGTCCCGGATGAACGCGCTCCAGGCGCGGCTCGCTGGGGGCGAGGACTTCGAGAAGGTGGCGCGCGAAGCCTCGGAGGATCCGGTGAGCGCGGGGCGGGGCGGGGAC
>NZ_RAWD01000179.1:0-19836 GCF_003612065.1 Corallococcus sp. CA047B | reverse complement strand
GTGATGGAGGGCGGCGGGGTGGTGGACCACATCGCGCGCAATGGCATCCAGGTGGCCTACGGGGCCTCGGGCCGGGTGGTGGACAACGAGGTGACGGGCCACGCGTACACGGGCGGCGAGGACACGGGGTCCGGCATCCTGGTGGTGGGCGGCTCGTTCTACGGTGTGGGACGGGCGCTGTGCCTCGGCCTGATCATCCAGGGCAACGAGGTGACGGGGAACGACGTCGGCATCAACCTGGCGCAGGGGGAGGGCGCCGGCTTCAACGCGCCCTCGGAGCCCACCCGGATCCAGGTGCTGGACAACGTGTTGCGCAATGGCGCGCTGACGAACAGGTCCGTCTATCAGGCGGGCATCTACGACTCCGGGACCGGGAACCTCATCAGCCGCAACAGGGTCAGCGGTGATGGCTATGACCCTGCGGCGCACCCGGGTGAGGCGTTCGCGGTGGACGTGAAGACGGTCGGAGCGGAGCGACAGGTGGCCTTCGCCACGCCGGCGCGGGCGGTGGATGTGGGGACGTGTTCCGAAGCGCTGGTGGTGCAGGGGCGGGACGTCGCGGGCAACCTGGCCCCGCTGGTGGATCCGAAGGTGGAGTTGAGCGCGTCGGTAGGCGGAGCGTCGTTCCACCTGCGCTCGGATTGCTCGGATGCGGCGGTGGCGTCGGTGGACCTCGCGGGCGCGCAGCGTGAAGCGGTCTTCTACGTCCGGGCAGCAGCCTCCGGTGTGCTGACCGTCACGGCGACGGGCGACGGCGAGAGCACGACGCAGGACCTCACCGTCCGCTGATCCGGAGCGCGGTCCACCTCATGCTCCGCGTGTGCGTGGCTCGGGTGGGTGAACGACCGACGGTCCGGGACGGACAGGGCACAGCACATCGTGATCGCCTCGGAAGGAACGGCGCGGTACACGGGGCGCGTGCACGGACGGGCGGTCATCACCTGGGTGGGGCTCTGGCTCCTTCTTCTGCTTCCCTCCTGTCTGCCGCGCGCCGTGAAGCAGGACGCGCCCGGTGGACCGGAGGACATGGCCCTCGCGTACCTGGAGGCGTGGGCGCGCAACGACCTGGGCGCCCAGCGACAGGCGCTCGTGGAGGTGCCCGCGGACTTCGACGCGCAGCACGCCCGGTGGCGGCAGGGCCTGGGTGTCACGGCCTCGCGCTTCGAAGGGCTCCACCTGGAGTCCGAGGACGACCGCGTCGCGGTGGTGACCTTTCGCGGCGTGCACTCGCTGCGGGGGCTGGGTGACTGGGCGGTGGAGTCCAGGTTGCGCTTCGAGCGCAAGGGCAAGCGCTGGAGCCTGCGCTGGACCCCGGAGGTGTTCCATCCGGAGGCCCGCGTCGGTGACAGCTTCGGACGCCTGCGAACCTGGGGTCCGCGCGCCGCGCTGCTCGACGCCCGTGGAGCGCCGCTCACCGTGCCTGGAGAGGTCATCACCATCGGGGCGTATCCAGGGCGGGTGAGGGACGGCGCGGCCGTGGCCAACGCGCTCCAGTCACAGCTCGGAATGGATCCACAGAGGATCCAGGCCGCCCTGAAGTCCGCGGGAGCGCAGCCCGAGCAGTTCCTCGCGTTCATCGACGTGCGCCCGGAGCGCTACCAGCAGGTGCGCGCCGTGCTGGCGCCGGTGCCCGGCATCTTCTTTCGCAAGAAGACCGCGCGCCTCTCCCCGGCGGAGGGCTTCGCCGCGCACACGCTGGGCCGCGTGGGCGAGGTGACGGCGGAGGCGCTCCATCTCCTGGGTCATCCCTACCAGGCGGGAGACGTCGTCGGGCTGTCGGGCCTGGAGCGGGCGCAGGAGAGGGCGCTGGCCGGAAGCCCGTCCGGCGAGGTGCGGTTGCTGCGCCGTTCGGGTGAGGCGGTGGTGCTGCACCGCTTCGAAGGCGCACCGGGAACGCCGGTGCGCACCACGTTGCGAAGGGACGTGCAGGCAGCGGCGGAGGCGGCGCTCGCGGACGTCACGAGGCCGGCGGCGCTGGTCGCGGTGGACACGGCCACGGGCGAAGTGCTGGCGGTGGCCAGCCGTCCCCTGGGGGAAGCGCTGCACCGGGCGCTGACGGGGCGCTACCCGCCGGGATCCACGTTCAAGGTCGTGACCGCCGAAGCGCTGCTCGCCAGCGGCGTGAAGCCAGACACCCGGGTCACCTGTCCCGTGGAGGTGACCGCGGGCCCCAGGCGCTTCCGCAACTTCGAAGCCGAAGCCTTCGGGGAGACGACCTTCCGGCAGGTGTTCGCGCTGTCGTGCAACACGGCGTTCATCCAGCTCTCCGCGAAGCTGGGGCGCAACGCGCTGGAGGATGCGGCCCGGCGCTTCGGCTTCGGGGCGCGCTACGACGTGGGCCTGCCCTCGCCCGGGGCGTCCTTCCCGCCACCGGGGGACGATGCCGACCGGGCCGCGGCCTCCATGGGGCAGGGGCGCGTGCTGGCCACGCCGCTGCACATGGCCACGGTCGCGGCGGCGGTGGACACCGGCGTCTGGCACGCACCGCGCCTGCTGGCGGACGCGGAGGAAGGCCCGGAGGCGCGGTTGAGCGCGGGCACCCCGGTGGCGCTTCGCGACCTCATGCGCGCGGTGGTGACGGACGGCACGGCGAAGTCGGCGGTGGGCTTCCAGGGGCTCATGGGCAAGACGGGGACCGCGGAGTTCGGCACGGCGCTGCCGCCCGAAACCCACGCGTGGTTCATCGGCTTGCGCGGGGGCATGGGCTTCGCGGTGTTCGTGGAAGGTGGCGGTGTGGGAGGCCGCGTCGCCGTCCCCATCGCAACGCGCTTCCTCCAGACGCTGGATGCAGCGGCGCGGTGAAGCTCCTGTCAGGAGCGCTGCCGCTCTGCCTCAAGGAACAACTGGGTGAGCGAGTAGTCCAGCAGTGCCTGTCGGGAGTGCATGTAGCGCCGGGCGCGCAGGAAGGGGAGCCAGACACGGTTTCCGATCCGCACCTGGGACTCCTCCAGCTTCTTGCGAGGAATCCACTCCCCACCCAACCGTCGCACCAGCACGCTGCCCAGATAGGCCCCCGCCGCGGGCGCCGTATGCGAGTCGATGTATTCCCGCAGATACCGTCTCGGAAAATCCTCTCGCCAGAAGTAGAGGTCGAGGTCCGTGAGTGACCCGGGCATCGAATCAAAGATGGAGGGCACCGAGGTGTGCAGTACCGCGATGAGCCCCTCGATGAGCTGGCGATACTGGTCGAGAACGAGGTCCGGATCCTCTACGTCGCAGGGCAGGGCGGCACTGGCTGGCAGCCATTCCTCCGGTTCGGGCGGTTGGTAGGCGTTGAGTTCGGCGATCTTCCGCTGACGCTCGCCGAGGAGGGCCCGATCCACCACGCCGAGGAGGAGCGGGGCCACGTCCGGGTGGAAGCGAGGCTCCACGGGGACGAGCGCCGCACTCCGCTCGCGCAGGGTCCGCAGCACGGTTGCTTCATCGAGTTCAGGCCGCAGGTGAGCCTGGATACGAGCCTGGGCCACTCGCGCCTCGTCACAGGCGAAGTCGGCGGGCGTGGGGCGCGTCACCAGGAGGATCGAACCGTTGGGAAGTGCTTCCACCTTGTAGGCTGGAGTGGAGAGCATTCGCTCGCGGCCAACGCTCTCCACCAGCTTCGGACCGAAGATGTTCAGCCAGCCCACCTCATAGATCTTGTCGAACCCGTCTCTGCGCGCGGTTCTCTCATCACGGCCGTAGTCGGGAGCGCCAGAAAGCTGGTCCTCGGCCAGACTGCTGGTCATGGCATGGGTGACGGGATGCTGTGACGCCCATTCACGAACCAGCTCCACGAATGCTCGGCTGCGCTCCGCATTCGCGAAGAATGAAAGCGGCTGGAGCGAGACATGGATGTCCAGCTTGGGAGGGTGGGGCGGAAACCACAGCAGAAGTGTCATGTCCAACGCGGGCCACTTCGTACGATGAAGACCCACCATCACACCGTGTTCGTCGCGCGCTTCTTCCACCGCCTTCCAGAAAGCAGCGCGAGAATACTTTCTCCGCCGTCGCCCCTTGACGACGTCTGGCATCCAATCCCCCGCGCAGGACTCTAGCGCTTGGAGGACCGGACCCAGGGTGTTTTCCAAGCCCGCCTCGGGGGCGAAGGTGCCTTCGAATGAAAGTCTGAGGCGATCCTCTACGGGCAGTTCGTGGAACTTAAGCGATTTCATTGAAACGACACCTCCACTCCCTTGACCTCGGTCGCAGTGCGCTCCACGGCGGACTTCAGGTCTATCGGGCCGCTTGGCTTCAATTCGCCGCCTTCATAGATGAGGCGGACCCTCTGGACCCGTGCTTCTATTTCCATTCCGGGCCTGCGAATTTTCAGCGTCTCACCGTAATACCTGAGCGCGAGCTTCGCGTCCCCGGTCATCTGCGTCGTCAGCTCCCCCAGCTCCATTCGAGAGAGGTCTCGGCTCTTGGTGCTGAACGTCTCGACACGAGGCGGTTGGCCGGCGGTTGGCTGGTTCTCAATCACGAGCAGATCCGCGAACCGGAGATCCGCCTTCATCACGCCCACGTGCATCTCGATGCGGGGCTGATTGAGGCCGAGCGTCGCTCCTCCGTCCACCACCACCGTGGGCTCCAACTGCATGAAGCCTTCGTCCTCGCCCGTCCTCGAACGCAGCGTCAGCGCCATGGCCTCCAGTCGCAACAGGTAGGCCCACTCCCGGCGAGGAGGGCGCTCCTCTTCCAACGGCGATGCGTCCGGGAGGGTCTCCGCCCCGACGGAGGCAGGCAGGAGCAGCCACAGCCAGAGAGCCCACTTCCGCGCCACGTGCATGCCGCCTCCTGTGACTGAAAGCCCAGCGATGCCGGAAGCAAAGGACACACGTCTGACGTTCGACCCGGCTTCGATGCCACGGTCTTGAAGGGCAGAGTCTCCGCCTCCTCTCGCGGACAGCCGCGCTCCCGTAAGCGCGGGCCCCGATGAAGGGACGCGAGGCGCAGTGCGTCCCTCCTGGACGGACGCACTGCGGACGCTATGCTCCAGGTCCTATGAAGACGTCCCTACCTGCGAAGTGGGTGTTGCTCAGCGTGCTGCTCGCGGGATCCGCGTTGGCGGAGGGGCGTGAGCAGCCCGGTGTTCGGAGCCTGTTCCTGTCGGATCATCCAGCCGCCGCGCCTCAACGTGTCTACGTGAAGGGGCGGGTGGTGACGGTCCTTCGCTTCGAGCAGGCCGTGGATGCGGTGCGGACCCGCCTGATGGGCGGGGACGGCCGCTTCGAGCCCGTGGGCGTCGTCGGGCGGAAGGTCATCGTGGAGCCCCGGCAGGAGTTGGATATCGATGAGGGTTTCTCACTGCTGGTGACGCTGGCGGACGGGCGCGAGGTCCCCTTCCTCCTTCGCCCGCCTTCTCCTGGACGTTGGGAGGGCCGTGGCGCGGATCAACAGCTCGACGTCTTCGAGGATCACCAGGGCCGCGAAGCCATGGTGTCCGCGCTGCGTGAGTCAGAGCGGGAGAACAAGACGCTGCGCGCGGACAACGAACGGCTGCGCAAGGAGGGCGTCTCCGAGGACCATGCGCTGGCGGCGCTGCTGGCCGTGGGCGCCGTACCCCAGACTCCCTTCATTCTCGCGGACCACTTCTCCGGAAGGGACGAGGACGCGGCGCTGGACGGCTCCATCTTCCGGGGCGTCGGGAAGGCGGCGGTGGTCTTCAAGGTGAAGAACCTTCACGCCACCCAACCCTGGAGCGTGAAGTCCGTGCGTCTGGTGGGAACTTCGGACGCGAAGGAGCGTGTCGTGGCGGTCCGGTCATCCGCGGAGGAACTTGTGCCAGGAACCTCCGGTGTGGTGGCGCTGGTCGTGGATGGGAGTGCATTCTTGGACCAGGGCACGCTGACCTCCCTGTTCCTGGAGCTGTACCGGCAGGACGGGCTTCGGCAAGCCGTGGTTCAACTGGATCCGAACCTGATCGGAAAGTAAGAGCGACTGGATGAGTTTCCGCAAATGCGCGTTCATGGGGTGTGTGGGGCTGCTGGGATTGTCGTTGGGATGCGCCACGACCCCTGGAGATGTCCGCCTTCGCGCTGACGGCACGCCCATGTGGGAGAAGTGCCCGGAGAAGTCGCTGGAGATCATGCGGTATCTGCAGCTCTTCGTGGGTGAAGCCGCCTGGGTCCAACTGGATGCGAACCAGAGCCGTGCGGACAACATCACCCTCTACGACGGCCCCATCGAAAGCGTCCTAGACGAAGACCTCGGAACATTGGGTGCGCCGGTCCGGCTCTATGGGCGCGTCTGGACCGGAGGGCGGCAGCCGGTCATCCGCTACTACGCGGCCAAACGCATGCGGGGAGGGGACACCATCCCCATCTGCGCGGTGGCGCGGCTCGGGTTCGGACAGTTGCGCAAACTGCCAGAGTCCAAGCCGGGGACCGCGGTCCTCGCGTCACCGCGAGCGGGTGTCTACATCGTCGACGAGTTCCGGTGAGTGAGCCCCGACGTCCTCCCAGGCCCGGGGACGTGAGGCCTCCGACTCAAGGACCCGAAGGTCAAGCCGACGAGCGCTGCGTCTCACCCATGTGAGACCGGTGGTCATCCCCGGTGACGCTGTCCACCCTTGGGGTATGGCCGACGAACGCCCGAGCGGCCGTGCTGCCAGGCCCGCGGTGCGGTCCCCAGGCCATGGTCGCAAGCGGCGAGGACCGGCCCCGAGGCGCCCGGGCCCGCCCGCCTGGAGCGGCCCCCTGGAGGCGCTGTGTGCCCGGCTGGACACGACGCCCCAGGGACTGTCCCAGGCAAGGGCGGAGGCGCGACTCGCCTCGGGAGGCCCCAACACGGTGGAGGCCCGGCACCGGCGCTCGTTGCCGGTGGAGCTCCTCCTGCGCCTGGGCAACCCGCTGGTGCTCGTGTTGCTGGTGGCCTGTGGCGTGTCGGCCGTCGTCCATGACCTGACCAGCTCCGCCATCATCGCGGTCATCGTGTTGATCAGCGTGGCGCTGGACTTCGTCCAGGAGCACCGCGCCAGCAACGCGGCGGAGCGCCTGCGCGGCGCGGTGGCCCTGCGCGCTCGCGTGCTGCGCGACGGTGAGGAGCGCGAACTGCCCGCGGTGTCTCTTGTCCCCGGAGACGTGGTCCTGCTCGCGGCTGGCAGCCGGGTGCCGGCGGATGCGCGCCTCCTGGCGTCGCGGGAGCTGTCCGTCAACGAGTCGCTGCTCACCGGCGAGCCCTATCCCGTGGAGAAGGCCCCCGCGGACGTGCCGGCGGACGCTCCGCTCGCGGAGGTGGGCAACGCCGTCTTTTCCGGCACCTCGGTGTTGGAAGGCACCGCCCGGGTGCTCGTCTTCGCCACCGGAGGGGACACGGAGGTGGGCGGCATCACCCGGTCCCTGGACGCCCCCGTCGCCTCCACCGCGTTTGAAAAGGACACGCGCCGCTTCTCCGGGATGTTGATGCGGCTGACGGTGCTGATGGTGCTGTTCGTCCTCCTGGTGAACCTGACCCTGGAGCGACCGCTGCTGGAGTCCTTCCTCTTCGCCGTGGCGCTGGCGGTGGGACTGACGCCGGAGCTGTTGCCCATGGTCGTGTCGGTGACGCTCGCGCGAGGCGCCCTGCGGCTCGCGAGCCAGGGCGTCATCGTCAAGCGGTTGAGCGCGGTGCACGACCTGGGGTGCATGGACGTGCTGTGCACGGACAAGACGGGGACGCTCACCGAGGCGAGCATCCGGATGGAGCGCCACGAGGATGCCTCCTGTGAGCAGAGCGAGCGCGTCCTGGAATGGGCCTTCCTCAACAGCCACTTCGCGACCGGCCTGCGCAGCCCCATGGACGCGGCCATCCTCGCGCGCCCCTTGCCGTGCACGCAGGGCTGGAGCAAACAGGACGAGCTGCCCTTCGACTTCGAGCGTCGCCGCGTGTCCGTGCTGCTGGAGAAGGCCGGCCGCCGCGTGCTGGTGGTGAAGGGCGCGCCGGAGGACCTGCTGTCCCGCTGTGAAGCACGGGAGGACGCGGACGGGACCGTGCGCGCCCTGGACACGGCCGCGCGAGACGCCTTGCAGGCCCGGGTGGATGCGCTGGGGGAGGAGGGCTTCCGGGTGCTGGGTGTCGCCTGGCGCGAGGGGCTGTCTCCGGGAGCACCCGCGACCCTGGAGGACGAGGCGCGGCTCGTCTTCGCGGGCTTCGTCGCCTTCCTGGATCCGCCCAAGCAGAGCGCGCGTCCGGCGCTGGCGGCGCTCGCCCAGGCGGGCATCGCGGTCAAGGTGGTGACGGGCGACAACGCGCGCGTGGCGGTGCATGTCTGCCGCGAGCTGGGGTTGGAGGTCGAGGACGTGCTCACCGGCGCGGAGGTGGCGCTGCTGGACGACCCGGGCCTGCGCGCGCGAGCCGGATCCACCACGGTCTTCGCCCGGGTGTCCCCCGCGCAGAAGGGCCGCATCCTGCGCGCGCTGCGGCAGCGGCGCCACGTGGTGGGCTACCTGGGAGACGGCATCAACGACGCGCCGTCGCTGCACGAAGCGGACGTGGGCATCTCCGTCGCGGGGGCGGTGGACGTGGCGCGCGAGGCCGCGGCGTTGATCCTCCTGCGACAGGAGCTGGGCGTCCTGCACGACGGCGTCATGGAGGGGCGGCGCACCTTCGGCAACGTCATGAAGTACATCCGCATGGGGACCAGCTCCAACTTCGGGAACATGCTGAGCATGGCCGTGGCGTCGCTGGTGCTGCCGTTCCTGCCCATGCTCCCCATCCAGATCCTCCTCAACAACCTGCTGTATGACGTGTCGGAGCTGGCCATCCCCCTGGACACGGTGGACGCGGAGCAACTGGAGAAGCCCCCGCGCTGGGACATGCGCTTCGTGCGCCTGTACATGGCGGTGTTCGGCTCGCTCAGCTCGCTCTTCGACGCGGCCACCTTCGCGGTGTTGCTGCGCGGCTTCCACGCCGACGCGACGCTCTTCCAGACGGGCTGGTTCATGGAGTCGCTGACCACGCAGGTGCTGGTCATCTTCATCATCCGGACCCGGGGAGGGCCGGGGCGCAGTCCTCCGTCGCGCTGGCTGCTGCTGTCATCGCTCAGCATGGTGATGGTGGCCAACGTGCTGCCCTTCACACCCCTGGGAGCCTTCTTCGGCTTCGTGGCGCCCCCGCCGAGGGTGCTGCTGTCGCTCGCCGCGCTGGTGGTGCTCTACCTGCTGTGCGCGGCGCTGCTCAACCGCTGGTTCCTCCGCCGCTTCAGCACCGCGTGACACCGCGTTCTTTTTCGCGCCGTCCATGCAATCGCTCGGCCCCTGGCGCGTGTGGAGGCTCATGAGCGGAGAGACCGAATGAATTGGAACCCCGTGCGCCTCTTGAGCGTCCTCGCCGTCCTGTTGCTGTTCGTGCCCGTCGCGGGCGCGGCGCCGAAGGCGCAGGAGCTGGACCGGCTGGTCACGCAGTACCACCAGCTGCGCCAGTTCAACGGCGCCGTGCTCGTCGCCAACGAGAAGGGCGTCATCCTCAAGAAGGGCTACGGCTTCGCCAACTTCGAATGGCAGGCCCCGAACACGCCGGACACGAAGTTCCGCCTGGCCTCCGTCTCCAAGCAGTTCACCGCGATGGTCGTCCTGCAGCTCGTCGCGGAGGGCAAGCTCCAACTGGACGACCCGCTCGTGAAGCTGCTGCCTGACTATCGCAAGGACACGGGCTCGCGCGTCACCCTCACGCACCTGCTGAACCACACCTCGGGCATTCCCAACTACACGTCCGCGCCCGGCTTCTTCGAGAAGGTGTCGCGCAATCCCTACAAGGTCGCGGACTTCGTGAAGGAGTTCGCCAGCGGCGACCTCCAGTTCGAGCCCGGCTCCAAGTTCGCCTACAGCAACTCCGGCTACTTCCTGCTCGGCGCCATCATCGAGCGCGCCACCGGCAAGACGTACGCGCAGGCGGTCCAGGAGCGCATCTTCGACAAGCTGGGGATGAAGAGCTCCGGCTACGACGTGTACGCCACCGTGCTCCCCAAGCGCGCGAGCGGCTACGAACTGGAGCCGGAGGGCTACATCAACGCCCCCTATCTGGACATGTCCATCCCGTACGCGGCCGGCTCGCTGTACTCCACGGTGGAGGACCTCTACCTCTGGGACCGCGCGCTCTACGCGGACGCGCTGCTGCCCTCGGCGCTCAAGCAGAAGATGTTCACGCCCGGGCTGGAGAAGTACGGCTTCGGGTGGACCATCGAACCGATGAAGCTGCAGGACGACAAGACGGAGCTGGCCACGGTGACGCACAGCGGCGGCATCAACGGGTTCAGCACCCGCATCTTCCGCATCCCCGCGAGCCGGGAGGTCGTCATCCTCCTGGACAACACGTCGCGCGGCGACAGGCTCAAGGAACTCGCGAACGGGTTGTTCAGCGCCCTCCATGGCATCACGCCCAAGGCGCCCCGGCCCGGCATCCGGGAGACCTTGAGCCAGACGCTCGACAAGGCGCCCGTGGCGGACCTCATCGCCCGGTATCGCGACCTGAAGGCGAAGAAGGCGGACGCGTATGACTTCTCCGAGCAGCAGCTCAACGGCCTGGGCTACCAGTTCCTCCGCGCGGGGCGGGTCACGGACGCCATTGAAGTCTTCAAGCTGAACGTGGAGATGTTCCCGAAGAACGGGAACCTCTACGACAGCCTGGGGGAGGCGTACCTGGCCCACGGCGACAAGGAGCAGGCCCGGGTGAACTACCGCAAGGCGCTGGAGCTGGAGCCGAACATGCCGAGCGCGGTGGAGGCACTCAAGACGCTGGGGCCCGCGGCGACGGCGCCCGCGACGAAGGCTGTTCCCTGAAGGACCGTGCGGGGAACGAATGGACCCGTTCCCCGCGACGTTCTGCTAGGTGGAGGCCCGACGTTCGTCCCTTCCGGAGGTGCCTGGATGAAGCTCTATTTCAATCCGAAGAGTCGCGCGGTGATCGCCAAGTGGATGCTCGATGAGTGCGGTGCCGAGTACGAGATCGTCCCCATCAGCTTCGAGAAGGGCGAGCACAAGGCGCCGGAGTTCCTGAAGATCAACCCGGCCGGCAAGCTGCCCGCGTTGGTGGACGGAGCGACCCGCGTGTTCGAGGGCGCGGCCATCTGTCTGTACCTGGCCGACAAGTATCCCCAGGCGAAACTCGCGCCGAAGCTGGATGCGCCGGAGCGCGGCCGCTACCTGTCCCTGATGGTGTACTCAACGTCCCAGTTGGAGCCCTCGATGGGCGACTTCCTGATGAAGGCCCCGACGGCGCCCTCGCGCGGCTGGACGGACTTCGAGGGGGCCCTGAACGCCATCGAGAACGAGCTGGGCGACGGGCCCTACCTGTTCGGCGACTGGTTCACCGCGGCCGACGTGATGATCGGCTCGATGTTCATCTGGCAGCGCATGTTCGGCTCCACGTCGGGCCGTCCGAAGATTGACGCCTACGTGGACCGGCTCCTGGCCCGTCCCAAGGGCATGAAGCTGCGCTGAAGCCTCCGGGGCGCGCCCTGTCTCAAGCGCGCCCCGAGTCGTCCCCTGCCGGTGCCGCGAACCCGCGCGCCAGCCAGTCGATGAACACGCGCACGCGAGGCGAGAGCTGCCGGCTGCGCGGGTAGAGCAGCGACACCGGCGTCGGCGTGGGCGGATGCGCGGTCAGCACCGGCACCAGCGTGCCTCGCGCGAAGTCCTCCTCCAGGTGGTAGCGCGGGGCCTGCATCAGCCCGAAGCCCAGCCGCGCGGAGGCCACCAGGCTCTCCGCCCCGTTCACCGAGACCGTGGCGGGAATCACCACCTGGCGCACCTCACCGCCCACGGTGAACTCCAGTGGCAACAGGCTCCCCGTCGCGGAGGAACGGAACCCCACCATCCGGTGCCCCTGCTGGAGCGCTTCAAGGCTCTCCGGCACGCCATGCCGCGCCAGATATGCCGGTGACGCGCACGTCACCTCCTCCAGCATCGCGACCCTCCGGGCCACCATGTCGCTGTCGTGGAGGTCCCCCACGCGCAGCACGCAGTCGATGCCCTCCCGGACCAGGTCCACCAGCCGGTCCCCCTCGCTCATGTACAGCTCGATGCCCGGGTAGCGCTCCAGGAACTCCGGCAGCCGGGGTAGCACGAACCTGCGCGCCAGTGTCCCGTGCACGTCCACGCGCAACAGCCCCTTCGGCTGCGCCCCCGCGAACGCCGCGTCCGCTTCCTCCAGGTCCGCCAGCAGCGACACGCAGCGCTGGTAGTACGCCTCGCCGTCCAGCGTGGGGCTCACGTGCCGCGTCGTGCGCTGGAGCAGGCGCACGCCCAGCCGCTCCTCCAGTTGCTTCACCGCGTCCGTCACCGACGACCGGGGCAGCCCCAGGTCCTGGGCCGCCTGCGTGAAGCTCCTGCGCTCCACGATGCGGGTGAAGACCCGCAGTGCATCGAACCGGTCCATTGTCCGCCCTGTCGAACAGTGATGCCGAACCGTGCCTGATTATCCGTACGGAGGAAAGGCGCATCTTCCTCTCATCCACGCAGCAGCGACCCCGGAGAGAGACCATGACCGCCCAGACCCAGAACCCCCAGAGCACCAAGAAGACCGCCATCGTGACCGGCGCCTCGCGCGGCATCGGGGCCGCCGTGGCGGAGCGGCTCGCCCGGGACGGCTTCAACGTCATCGTCAACTACGCGGGCAGCAAGGACTCCGCCGAAGCGCTGGTGCGCAAGATTGAGGCGGCCGGGGGCCGCGCCCTCAGTGCCCAGGCGGATGTGTCCGACCCGACAGCCGTCGCCCGGATGTTCGACTCGGCGGAGACCGTGTTCGGCGGCGTGGACGTGCTGGTGAACAACGCGGGCGTGATGATGCTCAAGCGCTTCGCGGACAGCGACGACGCGCTGTTCGACCGGCAGATCGCCATCAACTTGAAGGGCACCTTCAACGGCCTGCGCGAAGCCGCGCGCCGCCTGCGCGACGGGGGCCGCATCGTCAGCTTCTCCACCAGCGTCGTGGGGCTGAAGCTGGAAACGTACGGCGTCTACGCCGCCACCAAGGCCGCCGTGGAGACGATGACGGCCATCCTCTCCAAGGAGCTGCGCGGCCGCTCCATCACCGTCAACGCCGTCGCCCCCGGCCCCACCGCCACCGACCTGTTCCTCGACGGCAAGTCGCGGGACGTCGTGGACCGCATGGCGAAGATGAACCCGCTGGAGCGCCTGGGCACCCCGGAGGACATCGCCGCGTCGGTGGCCTTCCTCGTCGGCCCTGACGGCGGGTGGATCAACGGCCAGGTGCTGCGCGCCAACGGCGGCATGGTCTGAGACTTTTCTCCGGGAGGGGGTGAGGAGAAAAAAGGGGCCATGTCGTTGGGAGGGGGCAGGCGCGAAACCAGCGCCCCCGTCCCAGGAGCCGCACCCATGCCCTCCCGCCTTCGTTCCGCCGCCCGGCTCACCGCCGTGGCCGTCGCCACCGTCAGCGTCGGTGCCTCCGCGCAGACCTATGCCTTTCCCGGCAGCAGCGCGGACCTCCCGGAGGGCAGCCACTGGTGGATCTCCAGCGACCATGACGGCACGGAGAACCGGGACCTCAATGCCGTGCGCTTCGATGACACCACCAGCCGGTTCACCCGCGTGAAGATTCCCTTCGCGGACTACGCCGTGAACCCCAAGAACTCCGACTGGGTCATCTACGGGCTGCCCGTCTCCGCCATCGCGGACGGTGAGGTGGTGACCTGCTGGCGCAACGCCCCGGAGGGCCTCAAGCCCGCCGTGCACGGCGGTGACGACGTGCCCCACCCGGGCCGCACCTCGGATCCGCTCAGGATCCCGCGTTCGGGCAACCACCTGAACATCCGCACGAACGACGGGAAGATCATCCTCTACGCGCACATGCAGCCGGGCAGCATCCCGGAGGCGCTGTGCCCCTTCAATGACACCTACGTGGCGGACGCGGAGGACCGCGTGGGCGACCTTCCCCGCGAGGTGATGGTCCCCACCGCGCAGCGGGCCTTCGTGAAGCGCGGGCAGTTCATCGGCCGCGTGGGCAGCTCCGGCGCTTCGTCGGGTCCGCACCTGCACGTGCACCTGAAGCCCATGCTGAGCGAGACGACGATGGGGGAATCCCTGCCGCTGCCTTTCTCCCAGGCGTGGCAGAAGAACGGGTCGGTGGCGTACGACTCCTCGCTCGACTTCGTTCCGCTGCGCTCCGAAGCCCTGAACCAGTTCCCCTCCGCCATCCACCCGGATCCGCTGCTGCGCCGGGGCTCCATCACCGGGGATGCGGCGATGGAGGTGGCGATGACGTCCTCGGGCGACACGGTGGTGACCGCCACGCGCGACGTCTCCGGGCGGCTCGCGCTGGGCTCCTGGCGGCTCGCGGGGGACGGCACCTTCACGAAGCTCCACGGCACCACCACCACCGACGCCTCCACCTACGTCTCCATCGCGAACCCCGGCCTGGGCCGCGACGTGGTGACGGCCGCGCGGGATGGTGACGGCAAGCTGAAGCTCACCGCGTGGCGCGTGTCACTCGGCGGCAGCTTCACCCGGCAGGCAGAGGCGGGCGGGGATGCCATCTCCAGCCAGATGGCGCTCGCGTCCATGCCGGGCGGGAGCCTGGGCGTGGTGAGCGCCGTCCGCGACGCGGCGGGCCGCTTGAAGGTCAGCACCTGGGAGACCTCCTCCAGCCTGGACACCATCACCCGCCGGGGCAACGGCTTCGGTGAGGATGCCACCCACGTCTCGCTCGCGGCCGTCGCCAATGGCCGCGTCGCGGGGGATACGGGCAGCAGCTTCAAGGGCGTCGTCACCGCGGTGCGCACCCCGGCCGGCAAGCTGAGCGTCACGGCCTGGGAGATCGGCTCCACGGGCCTCGTCTCCAAGCGCGGCACCTACCTGGGTGGCGACGTGGCGGACGTGGCCATCAGCAGCCTCTCCTTCACCAACGTGCGGGACCTGGTGGTGGTCAGCGCCCGGCTGCCCACGGGCGTGCTGCGCAACATCTCCTTCGACATCACCACGGCCGGACAGCTCGTGCGCCGTGACGACGAGGACGCCAGCGGTGTCCTGGACGTGCAGGCCGCGCGGGTGGTGGGCCAGCACCTGGTGACGTCGGTGCGCGACTCGGGGGGCAACCTGCGCGTGTTCACCTGGGACGTGGACGCGAACAGCCAGGTGCACCGCACCGGGCAGGAAATCGCGGGCGACATCCTGGACGGGACGGCGCTCACGTCCACCTATGTGGGTGGCCGCTTCGTCATCACCGCCGTGCGCCTCACGACGGGCGGCGACGTGCGGTTGATCGCCTGGGACGCGAACCTTCCGTAGCGGGTGTTCGTCTCCGAGCACCGACTCGGGGATTTGCCCGGTTTGCCCGACTCCGCCTTGCCGCCGATGAGGCTTTCAACGACCATCGGCACCCTTTCCCGGAGGGGATGCATCTTGGAGCTGCGACACGGCCACTCCGCGGGGGCCTCGCCGGACGCCGGGCTCGAAACGCTGCGGCGCGACCTGGAGAAGGCCCTCGCCCGCGTCTGCCCTCCGTCCCTCGCGGACCGGCGGGACGACCTGGTGCAGGTGGCGATGATGCGGGTGGTGGAGCTGCGCAAGCGGGACCCGGGACACGCGGACCTCTCGTCCGCGTACCTGTACCGGGTGGCGTACACGGCGCTCATCGATGAGCTGCGCCGGGTGAACGCACGCAAGGAGGTGGCGCTGGAGGAAGTGGAGCAGTCGCCCGTGCAGCCCGTGGCGCCGGGGGACCCGGAGCGTTCCGCCGGTGCCGCGCAGATTGCCCGGGCCGTGCGCGACTGCCTCCAGGGGCTGGTGCAGGACCGCCGCCTCGCCGTGACGCTGCACCTGCAGGGGCACACCATTCCGGAAGCAGCGGAGCTGCTGGGCTGGGAGAGCAAGCGCACCGAAAACCTCATCTACCGCGGACTCAGCGCCCTGCGCGCGTGTCTCTCCACGAAGGGAATCACGCCGTGAGCGAACGCCGCCCCGAGGATGACTCCATCGACGACGCGGGGGTGGAGCGGCTGCGCACGGCGCTGCGCGAGGACGCGGCGTCAGGAGAACCGGTGGACGCGGACCTCGTCTGGCGCGCCGTGATGAAGGAGCTTCCGGCGGATGAGCGTCGCGCGGTCATCGAGCGCGTCGCGGCGGACCCCGCATGGGCCCAGGCCTGGCGGCTGGCGATGGAGATGTCCCGGGCGGCCACGGAGGCGCAAGCACCGGCGAAGGTGCTGTCGCTGACGGACCGCAAAGCGCAGGGCAAGCGCTTCTGGAGTGGCCGTCCTGTGTGGGCCGCGATGGCGGCGATGTGGGTGGTGCTGGTGGGCGCGGTCGTGGTGTTGCGGCAGCAGCAGCAGGGGGCGGATCCGGAGCGGATCCGGGGGGGCGCGGCGGAGGCCATCACCTCCGAGGTGCCGGAGGCCACCACGCTGCCTCGCGACCGCTTCGTGTTGCGTTGGAGCGGGGTGCCCCAGGCGACGCACTGGAGCGTGCAGGTGTCGTCGGAGGACCTGAAGGTGTTCCACCGCGTGGAGCGGCTGGAGCAGCGGGAGTACACCGTACCCGCCTCGGTGCTGACGGAGCTGCCCTCGGGGGCGAGGGTGCTCTGGCAGGTGGAAGCGCGGTTGCCGGATGGCGGTGTCCGGCGTGGCAGCACGTTCGTGAATCGGTTGCAGTAAGTCCGCGCGAGGCCGGCGCGCGGTCCATTCCAAGACAATGCAGAGGGGGATGTGATGATGGCAGGCAATGCTGGCGGTGGATGGGTGCGGGCGCTCGCGGTCACCGCGCTCGTCTGGGGTTTCACGGCGATGGCGCAGGCCGTGCCCACCACGAAGGTGATGACGACGGTGCCGGTGACGGGAGCGGCCCTGGACACGGTGGTGGCCTCCGTGCTGGACGTGGGGGTGAGCCGGGGCGGCACGCTGACGGTGACGTTGCGCATCCTGTCGGACAGTGGGGCCGTGCTCGCGGAGGTCACGGGGCCGGTGACGGAGGGTGTCCCGCTGCGCCTGTCGGCCCGGGCCCCCTCGGCCGCCGGCGTTCGGGCCCAGCTCGTCTTTCCGTCGAACACCGAGCCGCTCGCCCTGGGCGGTCTGGTGTTCGAGCGATGGACCCCGCCGGCGCCTCCCGGAAATCGACCCTTGTTCTGCAAGATTCCCAGGACCGGTGATCCGCTGGGCGGGTATCCCAATCCGACCACGGGGGAACCCCTGCGGTGCACGGTGGCCTACGGGAACTGACGTGTCCGGGGTCCGGCGACAGCGCATGCCGCGTCTGGGATTGCTCCTCCTCGCGGTGGGGCTGACCCTGCACGGCCTCGTGGCCGTCGCCGGACCTCCAGAGCCCTCCGCGCTCGCCCGGTGCGAGGAGGGCTTCGCCGCCCATCCGGAGGGTTCGGACGCGGCGATGTGTTTCTTCCGCGAGGCCCAGGACCCCGCCCGTCGCGACGAGGCCCGGCGCAGGCTGGGCGGCCTCATCGCGAGCCATCCGGATCGCCCCTGGCTCACGCTGGTGCTCGGACACGTGGAGATGCTCTCCGAGCCGCGCCTGGCGGAAGCGTCCTACCGCCGCGCGGCCCTCGCGTTCCGGCGGCTGGGGGACGCGGAGGGGGAGGTGATGGCCGGCATCAACCTGCGCAACGTGCTGGGGTTGCTGGGCCAGACGGAGGAGGCGCACGTCTGGGTCCTGCGGGTGGGGGAAGTGGCCCGTGCCTCCGGGGATGCCCAGCTCCAGGTGCGAGCGCTCATCCTGGAGGCGTCCGAGCTCTCCGACCTGGGCCAGGACCTGGGCCGCGCCTATCGCCTCCTCAAGCGCGCGGAGGTGCTCGTCTTCTCCGGGGGCAGCGACGGGATGAAGAAGCAGTTGCTGAACGGCCTGGCCACCGTGAGCGCGAACCTGGGGCATTACGACGAGGCGCTGGATGCGTATGGGAAGCTCGCGGAGCTCGCGCGCAGCACCCACGACCTGGGCACGGAGGCGCGGGTGCGGCTCGCCTTCGCCACCCTCGCGTTCCAGCGCCATGAGGAGCAGCCCGAACCGGGAGGTCGGCCGGAGCTGCTGCGCCTCGCACGCGAAGCGCTCGCGGCGGCGAAGCGCGCGGGCAGCAAGGCCTTCGAGGCGATGGCCCTGCGCCTCATGGCGGAGCTGCTGGGCGACAGTCCGGAGGAGCAGCGCGAGGCGGATGGACACCTGACGCGCTGTCTGGACCTGGCCCGCGAGGCGGGGCTGCCCGAGCGGCGCATCGCCTGTCTGTGGACGCGCGCGGAACGGCTCGCGGGCGTGGATGCCGCCGCCGCCGAGCGCGACGCGGACGAAGCCCTGGCCCTCGCCGCCGAGCATGACAATCCGCGCTACCTCGCCTCCGCGTGGCGGGCGCGCTCGATGGTGGCCTTCCGCACGCGGCCCCTGCCGGAGGCGCTGCGACAGGCGGAGCGCGCGCTGGACGCGGTGGAGGTCCTGCGCCAGTTGCAGAAGGACGCCTCCAGCCAGGCGGAGCTGTTCTCCAGTTGGGCCCATGACTATCACCGGCTCGCGGGCCGCACGCTGGAGGCCGGTGAGACCTCCGCGCTGCCGTCCCGCGAAGCGATGGAGCGCGCCTTCGCGGTGAGTGAGCGGCTGCGCGCCCGGACGTTGTTCGAGGCGCTGGCGGCTTCCCGGGCCCTCTCCGCCGGAGAGGACACGCCCGAGCGTCGGGAGGCGCGGGCCCACGCGCTGCGCGGCCTGTCCACCACCCAGCGCCGGCTGCTCGAAAAGGACCTGTCCGAGTCCGAGCGCACGCGACTGCTGGCGGAACTCCAGGAGCTGGAGCGACGGGAGCACGAGCTGCGGCCAGCGCCCCGTCACGCCGAGGTCCGGTTCGCGTCGCTGACCCAGACCGAGCAGCGCCTGGGGACCGACGAGGCACTGCTCGTCTTCCTCGTGGGCGCGGACCAGGACTTCCAGGGCGCGCCAGCGGGTGGTGCGTGGGTGCTGGCGGTGACCCGCGAGGGCACGCGCGCGCACCGCCTTCCCGAACGGGCCCGGCTGCGTCCCGCGGTGGCGCTCCTGTCGGGCCTCATCGAGCGGCGCGACGGTTCGGAGGCCGGGGCCGCCGCCGCGCTGTATGCGCAGTTGCTTGCCCCCGCGCTGCGGGAGCTTCCTTCGAGCGTGTCGCGTCTGTTGTTGGTGCCGGACGGGCCGCTGCACGACCTGGCCTTCGCGGCGTTGCGGGAGCGCGCGGATGGACCACCGTTGATCTCCCGGTACGAGCTGGCGCTGGTGCCCTCCGCGAGCCTGCTGCACCACTGGCGGGAGCGGGCCGTGCGCCCCCCGGGAGGAGAGGCCCTGGTCCTGGCGGATCCTGACCGGGCCGCGGCCCCGACGGTGGTGGCCTCCGCGCGGGGCGGCGTGTTCGGGGAGACCGCGAACCTGGGAGCGCTCCCCGAAGCGAGGCGCGAAGGGCACACCGTGGAGGCGTCCCTGGAGGACACCGCCGTGAAGCCCCGGCTGCTGGTGGGGGCCGCCGCCTCCGAGCAGGCCCTGAAGGCGTCCCGGTTGGACGACGTGCGCATCCTCCATGTCGCCGCGCACGCCGTCGTCGACGTCGAGGCCCCGGAGCGCTCCGCGCTGGTGCTGGCCCCCGGCGCGGAGCAGGAGGACGGTCTGCTCCAGCCCCGGGAGATCACGGAGCTGGGCCTGGGGGACGCGCTGGTGGTGCTCTCCAGTTGCCAGGGCGCGTCCGGCGCGCAGCTCGCGGGGGAAGGGGTGCTGAGCCTGGCGCGGGCCTTCTTCGAAGCCGGTGCGCGCGCCGTGGTGGCCAGCCTGTGG
The DNA here is from genome assembly GCF_003612065.1 of Corallococcus sp. CA047B. Taxonomy (NCBI): domain Bacteria; kingdom Pseudomonadati; phylum Myxococcota; class Myxococcia; order Myxococcales; family Myxococcaceae; genus Corallococcus; species Corallococcus sp. CA047B. The sequence continues at coordinate 148 of NZ_RAWD01000179.1, read as the reverse complement.
CCCCTGCGTGACGCCGAGGCCGCGTGGCTCCTGGAGCGCTATTACAGACATCTGGCCACGGGGCAGGGCGTGTCACAGGCCCTGCGCTCCGCCCAGCGCGATGCCTGGGAGGACGGTCAGCCCGCCGCGGCCTGGGCGGGGCTCGGGG
>NZ_RAWD01000178.1:0-19932 GCF_003612065.1 Corallococcus sp. CA047B | reverse complement strand
TCCTTGACGGCGTCCCTCCCGGGGGGAGGGACGCCGTCAAGGAAACGTCGGAACGTCAGGGGAGGGACCGCGACGACTTCAAGGCAGCGTGCCGGAGGAGACCCAGCGATTGATGAGGGCGGTGCCCTGCGGATCCAACGGCCCGTCCGCCGGCATGCGCACGTCGCGCACCGCCGCGTTGATGAGCTGGGCGTTGGCCTTCCACAGTTCATACGTGTTCAGCGGCCGGCCGGGGTTGGTGCTGTCCGTGTGGCACTTGGCGCACCGGGCCTCGTGGATGGGCCGGATGTCACGCGCGTAGCTGGGGGTGGTGGTGAGCGGCTGGTAGGTGAAGGGCACCGCGCGGCGGGCCTCCGTGCCGTCCTCGAAGCGGGACACCACGGACAGCGTGTGGCTGCCCGGCGGCACGCTGGCGAACGAGAACGCCTTGAGCGTGGTGGCGTCCGCCTCCAGGCCGCCCATGCTGTAGTCGGGGCCGGCGGCCGGAACCTCCTCCGACTGATCCACCTGGAACGCGACGCTCTTGGGCGTGGAGCCCGGCGGCAGCGTGGCCCGGAGCACCAGCCCGTCATCCACCAACAGCATGCCCTGGTGCAGCCCCTGCACGCGCGGCACCGCGCCCTTGCTCACCGCCAGCGACTGCCCGTTGAGTTCCACCCACGCGCAGCCGCTCTCGTCCACCGCCAGCAGCGTCGGCGTCCCGGACGGCAGGCCTTCGGCCACGCCCCAGGTGCCCGCATCCGCGTCGAAGACGAAGAGCTTCGTGTCCGAGCGGGCCCAGAGAAAGCGCCCCTCGGCCATCAGCTGCTGGGGCCGGGACGGCAACTCCACCGTCGTCCAGCCTTCGGCGTTGCGGCGCAGCACGCGGGTGCTGGTGAGCACCCACACCTCGCCGGCGGTGCCGGTGCCGGCGCCCAGGCCCGCGAGCGCCTCCACCGTCTCACCGCCGGTGAGCGGCGCGTCGGTGCCGCGCACCTGGTAGACGCCCGGCGCGGACGCCACCACCACGTTGATCTTCCCCTGGCGCGCGAACCACAGGCCCGGCAGGCCGTCCTCCGCGGGCGCCGCCGTCATCGTGGTGATGCCGGAGAGGGCCTGTCCCGACAGCTTCAGCGACGCGAGCGTGCCGCCCTGGATCTGGAACAGCCCCGTGGGGTGCGCGAGCCACGCCGCGCCGTCCGCCGTCTGCGCGGTGGCGACGATGCCCGTGCCCAGCACCTGCTGCCACAAGGGTTCGATGAGCCAGCCCTGGTTCGCCAGGAACAGGCCCGTGTCCGTCTCCACCAGGGCGCTGTGCGGCCCCAGGCGGAAGGTCGCGAGCACGCTGCCCAACGTGGCGACGTTCTTCGGGTGCGGCGACAGGGCGGCCTTGCTGCCGTCCAGCCGCAGCCGCACGACGCCACCCGTGGTGGTGGCGAAGATGCCGCCGCCGGACTGGTCCGCGAAGCCACGGGCCGGCGCCAGCCCCTGGGAGCTTGGGACCTGGGTCGCGGTGAACGCCGCGGGCTTCGCCGGGTCGCTCCCCGGCGGGGCGTCCTCGCCACACGCGGCAACCAGCAGCGCGGCGCAGAGCAGGAGCGAGGAGGGGATGAAACGCGCCACGGAGGGGGAACCGTGGCGCGGCCAGGGACGCGAGGAGGGAGTGCTCATCAAGACTCAGGCAAGGATGAACCGCAGCGGGTCCACCCGCGTGATGCTGTAGTCCAGCTTCGCCGAGGCCAGCACCGTCGCGATGATGTGCTCGGGGAAGATGTTGGAACCGTTCGGATCATTGGCGCCGGTGCGCATGTCCACCATGCCGGGCGACATGCCGATGTCACCGCTGCGCCCCACCACCAGGTTGTGCTTGATGCCCGCGCCCATCAGCAGGCAGCTGTTGGACAGGTGGTGGTCGCGACCGCCCGTGGCGTTGATGGTGGGCGTGCGAGCGAACTCGCTGAACACCAGGATGGTCGTGTGGTCCATGAAGTTGCCGCCACCCGGATGCTGCGTGTTGCGCAGGTCCGTGACCAGCAGGTTGAGCGCGTCGAAGCCGGCGCGCTGGTTGCCTGCCTGGGTGAGCTGCGTGCCGAAGTGGGTGTCCAGGCCGCCCGCCAGGTTGATGGACACGCACTGGCTGATGCCCTTCTTCAGGGCGGTGGCCACCATGGCCGCGCGGCCGTTGGCGCTGTTGTACGGGTAGGCCTGTCCGTTGAGGCCGTAGGTGGCGCGCACCGCGTCGTTGGCCGCCAGGTTGAAGCGGAACGAGTCCGACAGCTTGTTGGCCATCACGGCCTGCATCTGTTCGCGGCTGTTCTCGTACGTCGTCCCCACGCCCCGGGCGGCGAACGCCTGCTCCTCGCAGGTGATGGGCATGCCGTTGAGGTCGAGGAGGCTCTTCTCGATTTCGCTGTCCAGCTGGCGGGCCGCCGAGGGCGGATCCAGCGTGAGCACCAGGTCCGCCAGGCCGCTGACGCGCAGCGCGTTGGCGTAGCCGCCGTAGCGGTCGTTGTACGACTCCACGTTCTGCGCGATGGACGGAATGGGCACCGCGGGCTTCATCTGCCCCACGATCTCCGTCGCGGTGGAGGAGCCGCGCGCCGCGCTGCCAATGGGCATCTTCCCGGTGAGGAAGTAGCGGTAGCCCACCTCGTGCGTGAGCGTGCTCATGTTGATGCCGCGCACCACGGTCATCAGGTCGTAGTGGTCGGACAGGTTGGGGCTGCGCACGTCTCCAATCGCCGGACCGAACGTCATCGTCGGAGCGCCCGCGCCCGCGCGCTCCTTGGGAACGATGGGCATCGTGGAGAAGCGCGCGTCGGTGGACAGCTGGTTGTAGCCCGGCACGATGCGCGTCTGGCTGACCTTGTCGTCCGTGAACTCGGTCGGGTCGCGGGGGTCGAACGCGAGCAGCTGGTCCCACCCTCCGGAGAAATAGACGAACACGAAGCAGCGGTCGGCGGGGGCCAGGTTGGTCGCCTGGGCCACCGCGCGGAAGGGGATGCCTCCCAGCAGCAGGGAGCCCATGAAGCCGGCTCCGGCCTTGAGGAAGGTGCGGCGCTCGGGGATGCGGAGGTCGTCTTGGCGCGTCTTCTTCATCGCGGGCACCAGAAGGTCAGTAGGTGATGAAGCGCGAGTCCGTCAGCATGGCGATGCACACGACCGCCAGCGCCTGGTCCCGCTTCTTGAGGGTTTCGGCACGGGCGGCGGCCTTGCGGAAGAAGGTCGCGTAGCGGGCCAGCTCTTCACCCGCCAGGGGCGCGCCCCAGAAGCGGGTGGACAGGTAGACGATGGTCTCGTTCACCTGCGCGTCCGTGAGCTTGGTCAAATCGCTCATGGGCGTGGGCAGCGTGCGGCCCAGCGTGCGCAGCGACAGGTCCGGCTGCGCGATGTCCTTCTGCGCCTGCGCGATGCACACCTTGCGCGCGCCGTCGTCCAGGAAGCGGGCGAAGACGAGGTTCGGCTCCGTGTTCTCCGTGGTGATGAGCGCGTAGTCCGCGCGGCCCAGCGACTGGGCCCGGGCCTCCAGCTCATCCCACTCCATGCCCACCGCGATCTTGATGGACTCCTTGAGCTGCGCGACGGTGAGCCGGCGCGCGGCGCGGCCCACGCTGCCCCCTTGCGCCTCCGGATCCGGCAGCGGGTCGATCTGCGTGCCGTCCCCGTGCGGGTTTGGAACGGGGTCCAGCTGGGCATCCAGCGGGACGGGCTTGGCGGGGGCATCCACGGAGCCGCTGGTGCAGCCCGCTGCGAGCGCGAGAAGCGCGGTCAACACGAGGCGGCGCATCAGTCGATCCTCCGGTACGCGTCGGACATCACCACCTGCTCGATGAGGCCCTTCATGCTGTGGTTGTTCTTCGCGAAGTCCTGCGACAGCGTCTGCAGATACATCCGCTGTTCCTCGGTCGTCATCGCGCGGCCCAGGAACTCGTTCCACACGCGCTTGACGGTGCAGCGCTCCAGGTCGCCCGTCTCCATCATCCGCTTCACCAGCGTCTGGGGACCGCCCTCGATGTTCTGCTCCTCGGCCGGGGTGCGGTAGAGGTAGGTCTTCAGCAGGCCCAGCGAATTGGCGCCGTCGCCGTCGAAGGCCTGCATCACGTACTGGCTGCACTCGCCGCCGCAGTTGGTGTCACCGGCGATGGCGCAGTCGCGGCACTTCGGATCCAGTCGGGGGAACTGCTCCGCCGACAGGAACAGCGCGGAGCGCTCCGCGTACCGGCCCCAGTGCGCGCCCGTGGGCTCGATGGTGGCGTGGCAGTAGTTGCAGCCGCAGCGCTTGGCCAGGTTGTTCTCCCGGTTGCAGGCGTCGTCCGGGGACGGGAGCGTGGCGTCCGCGGCCGGAGAGAAGTGCTTGCAGAGGAACGCCTCGTAGAACTCGTTGACGCGGGCGCGCTGCGTGGGGAAGCGGTAGAGGAACGCGGGGGTGGTGAGCACGCCGGAGTGGGTGTTGTCGCGCGTGTAGACCGCCCAGGTGGTCTTGTCGTCGTACGGCACGGCGGGCAGCGTGGCCACGTCCGCGGGCGCCTTCACGCTGAACACGGCCACGCCCTGCTTCTGCTTGTAGAACTCCGACAGCGGGCCGTTCACGAAGGAGCGGGAGGTGGTGAGGATGTTGAAGTAGGGCTCGTCGTTGCGCACCACCGAGTCGGTGATGAGCAGCGGCTCCTCGTTGAAGGCGGCGACGCGCGCGGTGTGCACATCGTTGATTTCGCAGCGGCGCATCCTGTCGCCACAGCCGCAGCTGCGGTCGCTGTTGAAGCGGCCCGTCTCACAGGACTCGCCCGTGTACGGGTTGGTGGCGCGGTCCTGCGCCTCCACGGCGCACACCTTCACCGGCTCCGTCGCGACGGACCAGTAGGGCTGCACGGTGGTCGTCACGTAGCCATCGCGCTGCACGCAGCCGCGCTGGGGCACCCAGGTGCCGTTGATGTTGTTGCGCCGGGCCAGGTCGAACGTGCAGCGCTCCAGCCGCTCCAGGTTCGGCTTCGTCTCCGGGTTCGGGTGCACGAAGGCCGTGATGACGCCCGTCTCCGGGAACGGCTTCAGCACGTTGGTGGAAGTCTTCGCCGGGTCCGGCAGGCACAGGTAGCCCACGGACTTGCCCGCGGTGCTGCTGTAGCGGTTGTCGCAGAAGTTCACGTACTTGCCGTGCGCCGCGCTGGCCTTCAGCGCGTTGCAGTCCGCGTACTTCAGCTCCGGCTCCGTGGAGGCCGGGTCCAGCAGGCGGCACTGGTAGAAGTTCGTGTCGTAGTCGTAGCTGACCGGCAGCGGCACGCCCTGCGCGTCGCGGCAGGTGGTGGGCGTCAGCGAGTGCCCGTCCTGCGGGTTCGCCTTGCAGGTGTCCTGGGCGATCTCCCCGTCACAGCGCTGGCTCTGGCCACCGCGCAGCGCGTTGGAGTTGTTGCCCGCGAAGCTCAACGGCGTGCCGGAGACCCGGTAGTCCCCGTTGCCGTTCACGCTGGAGTTGATGTTGGAGCGCAGAAGGGCGCGGTGGAACTCGCGCATCCGGGCGTAGAAGGGCTCCTGGCCCATCATCTGGCGGACGTCTTCCGCCGTGACGGAGCCCTTCGCCTGGAAGGTCTTGTACTCCTCGATGGTGGGCGGACGTCCCAGCAAATCGAGAGAAAGCTGACGAAGGTGCCGCTCCAAAGGAACTTTCGCCACGGGCGCACACACCGCTTCTTCAGCGGCTGCGGGCAGGGCGAGCAGGAGGGCGGCGCTCGCCAGAGGGGCAAGGCAACGCACGCTGAACACGGGAACCTCCGAGAGGGGGGTCGGGGGCGACGCGCAGGAGTATGAAGGAATTTCCGGTTTGATATCCAGTTGACCTAACCGATTCCATTCGGCCGACATGTGCGTCCATGTAGGTCGCTCCTCTGTGGAGGAGTTGCGTGCGGGACGGGCGGCGGGCCACAAGGGGGCATGTCCAACGCCGCGCTCGGGATGTCCCCCCCCTCGTCGCCGTCGCGCGACCGGTCGTTCTTCATCGCCATTGGCGTGGTGTCCGCCGGAGCGCTGGCGCTGCTGGCGTGGCTGCTGCTCATCCGCCGCGGTGGGGCGGGGGTGGGCGTGGCTCTGCGCTTCATGCCGGCGGTGAACGCGGTGCTCAACGCGACGGCGGCGACGCTGCTCTTGGGCGGGTGGATCGCCATCAAGCGCGGCGCGCGGCGGGTGCACCAGAACCTGATGGTGAGTGCGTTCGCGGCGTCCGCGCTGTTCCTGGTGGGCTACCTCGCCTACCACTACGTGCACGGGGACACGCGCTACGTGGGCGACTTCCGGGGGCTGTACCTGACGCTGCTGGCCAGCCACGTGCTCTTGTCCATGCCGGTGCTGCCCATGGCGCTCGTCGCCTTCTACTTCTCCTGGCGGCAGCAGTTCGCGCGGCACCGCAAGGTGACGCGGTGGCTGGCGCCCATCTGGCTCTATGTGTCGGTGACGGGCGTGGTGGTGTACTTCATGCTGCGCGGCGGCATCCCCGCGGTGTCCTGAGGCCCGGACACCGGGGCCGCGTCACCGCGCGGAGTGCGTGGGGCCCCCCGCCGGGGCCGGTCCCTGCGGGGGGGGCGTCGTCGGGAACACGCTGACCTGGAGGCCCCGGGGCAGGCGCACGATGAAGGTGGAGCCCTGGTTCTCCAGGCTCTCCACGGAGAGCGTGCCGCCGTGCAATTCCACCATGCGGCGCGCGCTGGCCAGCCCCACGCCGCTGCCGGACACGTCCTGGGACACGTTGCGGCCGCGGTGGAAGCGCTCGAAGACGAAGGGCAGGTCCGCCGCGGGGATGCCGATGCCCTGGTCCACCACGTAGAGCAGCACGTACCGCTGGGGTTCGTCGTCCTCCACCCCCAGGCGCACGGTGACGGTGGAGCCCGCGGCGCTGTACTTCACCGCGTTGCCCAGCAGGTTCTCCAGCACGCGCTCCAGGGCGTGCGCGTCCCAGTTGCCCGTGAAGTCACGGCCTTCGGGCGCCTCCAGGACGAAGACGTGGCGCGTCGCGGTGGCCTCCAATTCGCGCACCTTGCCGTGCACCATGGCGAGCAGGTCCATGGGTTCGCGCTTGAGCGGACGCTCCTGACCGCGCGTCACCTCCAGGAAGTGGTCGATGAGTTCGCCCATGCGGTGCGCGGCGCGCACGATGTGGCCCAGGCGCGTCTCCAGCGCGGGCGTCATCACGGCGGCGGGGATCTGCCGGCGCAGCACCTGGGCGTTGAGCGTCATGATCTGCAGCGGCCCCTTGAGGTCGTGCGTCGCCAGGGAGAAGAGCTCGTCGCGCACGACCAGCGCGTCCCGGGCGGCGGCCTCGGCCCGCTCCGCGCGCAGGCGGCGCTCTTCCAGCTCGCGCGTCATGCGCACCGTGTCCACGGCGGCCCTCAGGCTGCGGCGCAGGCGCTCCGGGCTGAAGGCCTCCTTGACCAGGTAGTCCTGGGCGCCGGCCTTCATGGCGTCCACCGCCACGCGCTCGTTGCCGCTGCCGGTGAGCACCACCACGGCGGGGATGGCGGGCAGGCCCAGCGCCGCGAGCTGCTGGAGCAGGGCCACGCCGTTCATCCCGGGCAGGTGGTAGTCGAGCAGCATCGCGTCCGCGGAGTGTTGGGACAGGTACGTCAGGGCCTCCTCCGCGGAAGCCACCTGCGCCACCTCCCACTTCATGTCCGGATCCTTCGCGAGCGCGCGGCTGACCGCGATGCGGTCCGACATGCCGTCGTCGACCAGGAGGACGCGCAGGGTCATGCGCCCTGCTCTTCCGGCGCGGGCAGGCGCGCGGCCTTGAACCAGAAGGCGTGCAGCGCCTCCGCGGTGGCCTGGAGCTGGGGACCGACCTCCGGCTTGAAGAGGTAGCTGTTGGCGCCGTCCGCGTAGGCGCCGTCCACGTCCTCCGCCGCCACCGAGCTGGAGAAGATGATGACCGGGATGCGGCGCAGGTCCGGATCCGCCTTCACCTGCGTCAACACATCGCGCCCGCTGATGCCGGGCATGTGCATGTCCAGGAGGACGAGCGCGGGCCGCGCCGCGTCCGCGTAGGCGCCCCGCTGGTAGAGGTAGTCCAGGGCGCTCTCGCCGTCGCGCACGCGCACCACCGGCACGGGCAGCGGCAGCCGCCGCGCGATGCGCTGCAGCGCCTCCGCGTCCGGATCACTGTCTTCCACCAGCAGCAGCGGGCTCATCCTCGGGGTTCCTCGCCAAGCGTGAAGAAGAAGGTCGATCCCTGCCCTGGCGCGGAGTCCACCCACAACGTCCCCCCATGCAATGCCACCAGGCGCCGTGCGATGGCCAGCCCCGCGCCGCTGCCCCCGCCAAATGCCTGCGCGGGGTGCAGGCGACGGAACAGTTCAAAGATGGCCTCGTGGAATTGGGGGGCAATCCCGATGCCCGGGTCCTTCACGAAGAAAAGGTAGGGCGCCGAGACATGCCGCGCCGCCTCCGGACGCGCTTCGCCCGGTCCGAAGTAGCCCACCTCCACCCAGCGGGGCTCGGTTGTCTGGTACTTGGCCGCGTTGGAGATGAGGTTGGCCCAGACCTGGCGGATGCGCACGGGGTCGCAGGCGACGGTGGGCAGGCGGCGGGGCAGGCGCAGCTCCACCTTCCCCTCCTCCAGCCGCGCGCCCAGCGTGCGCACCACGTCGTCCACCAGGGCCTGCTGGTCCGTCACCTCCCACCCCAGCTCCAGCCGGCCCATGCGGCTGTACTCGAAGAGGTTGTCGAGCAGGTCGTGCGTGCGCTTCGCCAGCCACGTCAGCGCGTCCAACTGCGAGCGCCCCGTCTCTCCCAGCGTGGCGCCAAAGTCCTCCTGGAGGAAGGAGCTGTACTGGAGGATGCCGCGCAGGGGCTCCTTGAGGTCGTGCGCCACGGTGCCACCGAAGGCGTCCAGCTCCGCGTTGGAGCGGGCCAGCTCACGCGACAGGCGGGCCACCTCCTCGGCCTGCCGCAGCACCACGCCCACCAGGGCGCCCTTGAGCGCGCGCGCCGCCTCCAGGTCCTCCACGGACCACGGCAGCGACGCGTCCCGCACCTCCTCGCGCCACACCTCGAAGGAGGCGCGGGGGTGCAGCCGCGCGTGCCCCGGCTCCGGGCGCACGGGCTTGTTCGGATTGCCGGCCCACGACACGGTGCGCGCCACCTCCGGCCGGAACCACAGCGCGAAGTGCGGCACCGCCGGGTCCAGGCGCACGGCCAGCAGGCCCGCGGCCACCTCCGCGCGTGAGGCCAGCGGCGCGTAGACGTCTCCCAGGCGGTCCACGTGGAGGAGGTCGTCCGAAAGCTCCTGCCGCGACAGCCACGCCACCAGGGCGAGCACCTCCTCCTGCGACGGCGTGTCCCCCAGCAGCAACGGAGCGCCGCCCGGAAGGCCCGCGCTCGCGCCCAGCACCAGCGCGACGCCCGTGGCGCCGGTGAGGTCCATCAAGAGCGGGGCCTGCGCCTCCAGGGCCCGGGCGGGGCTGCGCTCGCCCAGGCCCGGCACCACGAGGACATCCAGCAGCGACGCGCGCCGCGCGCGGGCCGCGGACTCCACGGCGCGCTCCTCCGCGGAGAGCTGGAGCGACAGCAACCGCGCCAGCACCTCGCACGCCTGACGCCGCGCGGCCGACACGCCCCGGGGCGACAAGTGATGGCAGGCCATGAGCCCCCAGAGCTGCCCGTCCTTCAGCAGCGACACGCTGAAGGACGCGCCCACGCCCATGTTGCGCAGGTACTCCAGGTGGATCTCCGACACGCTGCGCAGCGCCGCGCCGGACAGGTCCAGCGGACGGTCCGTCCCTGGCAGCGTGGCGGGGACGAGCCCCACCCCCTTCGCGTTCGCGTCCGCGATGAGGCGCAGGGGGTTGCGCGTGTACAGGGCGCGCGCCTGCACCGGGATGTCGCTCGCCGGGAAGTGCAGGCCCATGAAGCGGTCGATGCCGTCGCGCACGCTTTCGGCCACCACCTCGCCGTGGAAGTCCGCGTGGAAGCGGTACACCATCACCCGGTCGTAGCCGATGAGCGCGCGCACCGCGTTCGCGGCCTCCTGGAGCAGCGCGGCCGCGCCCTTCGCCCGCGCCAGCGGCGACACCAGCCGGTGCACCGCGGTCAGCGCGTCCTCCTCCGCGCTCGCGTCCTCCTCCGCCAGGGGCTCCAGCTCCAGCACCCGCAGGCCGTCGCTCTCATGCAGGAGCGCGGAGCACCGGCGCCCGCCCACATCCACGTTGACGGGCCCCAGGGCCACGCCCGCCTCCACGCGCGCCAGCACCTCGCGGGACACGATGCGGCCCAGGGGCTGGCCCACGAGCGCATCCGGCCCCACGCCGAGCAGCGCGGCCGCGTTGGAGCTCACCACGGCGATGGTCCCGCCGGCCTTGTCGAAGGCGACGAGCACCCCCCGGGGCTGGATGCCGCCCAGCAGGTGGATGGGTTCACGGTCGCAGACCGTGAGGTCTGCATCAGAGACGGACGGGGACATCGTTCTCCCGCATCAACCAGCCAGTGAAGGCGTCGAAGGTGTCGCGGGCGCCCTGGACGACGGCCGCATCGAAGGTGGCGGAGGCCGCCCGTTCGGACGCCTGGGTGACGACGTCGCCGAAGGCCCGCCACATGGGGCCCACCTGATCGCCGTAGGCCCGGAAGAAGGCGAAGGTGCCCACGCGCGCGTCCGCTCCAAAGTGGCGCGTCAGGTGGCGCAGGATGAGCTGGCCGCCCAGCGTGGAGCCCTCCAGCACGTACGCGCAGCCCAGCGCCTCGGCGAGCCCCGGCAGGGACGGCAGCGCCAGGGCGCGCGGCAGCCGTGCGAGCGAGGCCGTGTCATGGCCCAGGGCGCGCAGGTCCTCCTCCAGGAGCGGCACCTTCCAGCGCGACCCGAGCGACAGCGCGGGTCCCACCGCCGACAGGGGGCTGGCGAGCCGCGCCTCCAGGGGCACGTAGAGGCCGTAGAAGTCTTCCAGATGACGCTGGTAGTCGCCGGGCGTCAGGTGCGCGTCCATCAGGCGCACCACGCCCTCCGTGCGCTCGTGATGAGGGCGCGTCTCCACCTTCAGCCGCTGCAGGAGTCCCAAGGTCCATCAAGGATGTGAAGCAGCGCGACATGGGGAAACAACCAACTGACGTAAATGTTGGCAGTTCATCCGTTCATCCGGGGCCCGCGGGGTGGGCTCGACGCGCGCTACAGGATGTTTCACGGGCCCGTCCCCCCGGCCCCACTCCGCTTGAGGCACCGACCCCCTGAGCCACCCCGTCTTTACGGGGTGCGACACGGCGCGTTAGCCTGCAAGCTCCACAGCTTGGCTTCCCGTGTCATTGGCGGGAAAAGGGGTCCACACGATGTCGTTCACCCTCCCGCGGCGCTACGGCCTGTATGAGCCGGAGACCGAGCACGACGCGTGCGGCGTGGGGTTCGTGGCCCACCTCAGGGGTCAGCGCTCGCGCGGCATCGTGGAGGACGCGCTGGAGCTGCTCAACCGGCTGAGCCACCGCGCCGCGGCGGGACGCGACCCGGAGACGGGCGACGGCGCCGGCATCCTGGTGCAGCTGCCCCACCGCTTCTTCAACCACGAGGCCCCGAAGCTGGGCTTCGAGCTGCCCCCGCGCCGCCAGTACGGCGTGGCGCAGGTGTTCCTGCCGCCGGAGGCGGAGGCGCGCCGCGCGTGCGAGGCGCTCTTCGAGGACGTGGTGGAGGAGGAGGGCCAGCGGCTGCTCGGCTGGCGGGATGTCCCGGTGGCCCCGGAGGAGCTGGGGTCGCTGGCCCGGCAGGTGGCGCCGGTCATCCGGCAGCTCTTCATCGCGCGCCGCCGCGTGGTGCCCAGCGCCTTCGAGCGCAAGCTCTACCGCATCCGCAAGCTGGTGGAGAACCGCGTGCTGGCGCGCGGCGTGGATCCGCAGGGGCGCTTCCACGTGGCCAGCTGTTCGTCGGAGACGCTCATCTACAAGGGGCTCTTGCTGCCCCGGCAGCTGCCGCGCTTCTACGCGGACCTGCGGCACCCGGAGTTCGTCAGCGCGCTGGCGCTGGTGCACTCGCGCTTCTCCACCAACACGTTCCCCACGTGGGAGCTGGCGCAGCCCTTCCGCTTCATCGCGCACAACGGCGAAATCAATACACTGCGTGGCAACCGCAACTGGATGACCGCGCGGCGCGGCCTGCTCCAGACGGCGAAGCTGGGCGGCAGCCTGGAGCCCCTGTGGCCCATCATCGTGCCGGGCAAGAGCGACTCCGCGCAGTTCGACAACATGGTGGAGCTGCTCTACCTGGGCGGCCGCACCCTGCCCCACGCCATGATGATGATGATCCCGGAGGCGTGGGAGGCCCACAAGCAGATGAGCGACGAGCGTCGCGCCTTCTACGAGTACTCCGCGTCGCTGCTGGAGCCGTGGGACGGGCCGGCGGCCATCGCGTTCACGGACGGGCAGCTCATTGGCGCCACGTTGGATCGCAACGGCCTCAGGCCCGCGCGCTACCTGGTGACGGAGGATGACCGCATCATCCTGGCGTCGGAGACGGGCGTCATCGACGTGCCCCCGTCGCAGGTGCGCCGCAAGGGTCGGCTGACGCCGGGCCGCATGCTGCTGGTGGACACCACCGAGGGGCGCATCATCGAGGACGAGGAGGCCAAGCGCGAAATCACCATGCGCTGGCCGTACCGGCGCTGGCTGCAGCGCAACGTCTTCACCTTCGAGGACCTGCCCGCCGTCCCCGCGCCGGACCGCTTGAAGGGGGAGGCGCTGTGGCGGTTGCAGCGCGCGTTCGGCTTCACGGACGAGGACGTGCGCACCACGCTGGTCCCCATGGCGGAGACGGGCAAGGAGCCCACGGGCTCCATGGGCACCGACACGCCGCTCGCGGTGCTGAGCGACCAGGCCCCCACCCTCTTCAACTACTTCCACCAGCTCTTCGCGCAGGTGACGAACCCGCCCATCGACCCGCTGCGCGAGGCGCTGGTGATGACGCTGGCCACCGCGCTGGGCCCCGAAGGCAACACCTTCGAGGAGACGCCCGAGCAGTGCCACCGGCTGTCCTTGCCCGGCCCCATCCTGACCAACGGGCAGCTGGCGCGGCTCGCGAACCTGCGCGGCGACACGGGCCTGTTCGAGCCGCGCACGCTGAGCCTGCTGTACCCGCACGCGGGCGGCGCGGCCACGGCGCTGGAGGTCGCGGTGGAGCGGCTGTGCATGGCGGCGGTGGACGCGGTGGACGCGGGCGCGAGCGTGCTCGTGCTGAGCGACCGGGGCGTGGACGCGGCGCACGCGGCCATCCCGGCGCTGCTGGCGGTGTCCGCGGTGCACCAGCGGCTGGTGCGCGACGGCACCCGCATGTACACGGGCATCGTCCTGGAGACGGCGGAGCCGCGCGAGGTGCACCACTTCGCGTGCCTCTTCGCCTACGGCGTGTCCGCGGTGAACCCGTACCTCGCGCTGGACACGCTGCGCGCGCTGGCGGACGCGGGCGAGCTGAAGACGGACGAGGACAAGGCCCAGGCGCAGTACCTCCACGCGCTGGAGGAGGGCCTGCTCAAGGTGATGTCCAAGATGGGCATCTCCACGCTCCAGTCGTACCGAGGCTCGCAGCTCTTCGAGGCGGTGGGCCTCCAGCGCGGGCTGATTGAGAAGCACTTCACCGGCACGCCGTCCCGCATCGAAGGGGTGGGCCTGCCGGAGCTGGGGCGGGAGGTCTCCGAACGGCACGCGCGCGGCTTCGGCCTGGCGGCGGACGGCGAGGAGGGCCTGCTCCCGGTGGGCGGGCAGTTCCGCTGGCGCCGGCAGGGCGAGCGCCACAAGTGGAACCCGGCCACGGTGGCGAAGCTCCAGGCGGCGGTGCGCGCGGACGACGCGGCGGCGTTCCAGGAGTACTCGAAGCTGGCGGACGACGAGACGCGCGAGCACAGCAACCTGCGCGGCCTGCTGGACGTGGTGACGGAGGGCTGCACGCCGGTGCCGCTGGAGGAGGTGGAGCCCGCGCTGGAGCTGGCGCGCCGGTTCGTCACCGGGGCCATGTCCTTCGGCTCCATCAGCGCGGAGGCGCACGAGACGCTGGCCATCGCGATGAACCGGCTGGGCGGCAAGTCCAACAGCGGCGAGGGCGGCGAGGAGGCGCGGCGCTACACGAAGGAGCCCAACGGCGACTCGCGCCGCAGCGCCATCAAGCAGGTGGCCAGCGCGCGCTTCGGCGTCACCGCCGAGTACCTCATCAACGCGGACGAGCTGCAGATCAAGATGGCCCAGGGCGCCAAGCCCGGCGAGGGTGGACAGCTCCCGGGCCACAAGGTGGATGAGAGAATCGCGCGCGTGCGCTGGTCCACGCCGGGCGTGACGCTCATCTCCCCGCCGCCGCACCACGACATCTACTCCATCGAGGACCTGGCGCAGCTCATCTACGACCTCCAGTCCGTCAACGCGAAGGCGCGCGTGAGCGTGAAGCTGGTGAGCGAGGTGGGCGTGGGCACCATCGCCGCGGGCGTCGCCAAGGCGGGCGCCAGCGCCGTGGTCATCGCGGGCTACGAGGGCGGCACGGGCGCCTCTCCCCTCTCCAGCCTCCAGCACGCGGGCCTGCCGTGGGAGCTGGGGCTGGCGGAGACGCAGCAGGTGCTGGTGCAGAACGGCCTGCGCTCGCGCGTGCGCGTGCAGGTGGACGGCGGCCTGCGCACCGCGCGCGACGTGCTGGTGGCGGCGCTCCTGGGCGCGGAGGAGTTCGGCCTCGCCACCGCGAGCCTCGTGTCCGTGGGCTGCATCATGCTTCGCAAGTGCCACCTCAACACCTGCTCGGCGGGCATCGCCACGCAGGACCCGGCGCTGCGCGAGCGCTACCAGGGCACCCCGGAGAACGTGGTGAGCTTCTTCACGATGCTCGCCGAGGACCTGCGCCGGCAGATGGCCCGGCTGGGCATCCGCCGGCTGGATGACCTGGTGGGCCGCGTGGACCTCTTGCGCCAGCGCACGGCGGTGGACCACTGGAAGGCGCGCAAGGTGGACCTGTCCGCGCTGCTCGCCGCGCCGGCCGCGCCGGCCACCGAGCCCCGGCACTGCGTGGTGCCGCACCGCAAGGACGTGTCGGACCACCTGGACCACGAGCTGCTGGCGAAGGCGCAGTCGGTGCTTTCGGGCGGGCCTCCGCTGCTGCTCAACCTGCCGGTGGCGAACACGCACCGCGCGGTGGGCGCCATGCTGTCGGGAGAGATTGCCCGCCGCCACGGCGCGCAGGGGCTGCCGGACGGGAAGCTGCGGGTGAAGCTGAAGGGCTCCGCGGGCCAGAGCTTCGGCGCGTTCCTGGCCGCGGGGGTGACGCTGGAGCTGGAGGGCGACACCAACGACTACCTGGGCAAGGGCCTGTCCGGCGGACGCGTCATCGTCTATCCGCCCGAGGGCAGCCGCTTCGTGTCGGAGGAGAACGTGCTCGTGGGCAACACGGTGCTCTACGGGGCGACGGCCGGCGAGGTGTACCTGCGGGGGCTCGCGGGCGAGCGCTTCGCGGTGCGCAACAGCGGCGCGCAGGCGGTGGTGGAGGGCGTGGGCGACCACGGGTGTGAATACATGACGGGCGGCGTGGTGGTGGTGCTGGGCGCCACGGGCCGCAACTTCGCGGCGGGCATGAGCGGCGGCACGGCCTACGTGCTGGACCGCGACCGCTCCTTCCGCGAGCGCTGCAACCTGGAGATGGTGGAGCTGGAGTCGCTGGTGGACGAGTCCGAAATCTGGCTCGTGCACGGGATGATCGAACGCCACCTGCACCACACCGGCAGCACGCTGGCGCGGCGGGTGCTCGACAACTGGGAGCTGATGGTGCCGCAGTTCATGAAGGTGATGCCCACCGACTACAAGCGCGTGCTCCAGGCGCGGCGCGCGGCCCGGCGTCCGCCGCCGGCCGCGGGCGTGCAGCAGCTCCACGTCGTCGGCGGGGGGGGCTGAAGCGATGGGCAAGCCCACGGGTTTCGTCGAGTGGCCGCGCGTCCCCGCCCCCAAGCGGGAGAAGGCGGAGCGCCTGGAGGACTGGCGCGAGTTGCACCTGGCGCTTGCGCCCGAGGAGGCGAAGCGGCAGGCGGGGCGCTGCATGGACTGTGGCGTGCCCTTCTGTCACCAGGGCTGTCCGCTGGGAAACCTCATCCCGGACTTCAACGACGCGGTGTACCGGGGCCAGTGGAAGGAGGCGTACCAGGTGCTCAGCCGCACCAACACCTTCCCGGAGTTCACCGGCCGGCTGTGCCCCGCGCCGTGCGAGGCCGCGTGCGTGCTGGCCATCGACCGGGACGCGGTGACCATCGAGCAGTTGGAGAAGGAGATCTCCGAGCGCGCCTTCGCGGAGGGCTGGGTGAAGGCCCGGCCTCCGGCGCGCAGGACGGGCAGGCGCGTGGCGGTGGTGGGCTCCGGCCCCGCGGGGCTCGCGGCGGCCTCCCAGCTCAACGCGGCCGGGCACACCGTGACGGTGTACGAGAAGGACCCGCGAGCGGGGGGACTGCTGAGATATGGCATCCCGGACTTCAAGCTGGAGAAGTCGGTGTTGGACCGGCGCCTCGCGCTGATGGAGGCGGAGGGCATCGTCTTCCGCACGGGCGAGGACGTGGGCGCGACGACGGGCTACCGCGCGCTGCGCGAGCAGTACGACGGCGTGGTGCTGGCGCTGGGCGCGCGGCGGGCCCGCGAGCTGGACGTCCCGGGCCGCGAGCTGTCCGGCGTGCTGCAGGCGATGGAGTACCTGGAGCACCAGAACCGGGTGGTGACGGCGGGCGCGACGCCGGACGCGCGGCTGGAAGCGACGGGCAAGCGGGTCATCATCCTGGGCGGCGGCGACACGGGCTCGGACTGCCTGGGCACGGCGCTGCGCCAGGACGCGCAAAGCGTGATGCAGGTGGAGCTGCTGCCCGCGCCCCCGTCGGTGCGCGCGAAGGAGAACCCGTGGCCGCGCTGGCCGCTGGTGTTCCGCACGTCCACCAGCCAGGAGGAGGGCGGCGAGCGCGCCTTCGCGCTCCTGACGAAGCGGCTGGAGGGCGAGGACGGCCAGCTCAAGCGCCTGCACGCCGTGCGCGTGGAGGTGCAGCGCGAGCCCGGCGGCGCGATGAAGCTGCTGGAGGTGCCGGGGTCCGAGCAGGTGTTCGACGTGGACCTGCTGGTGCTGGCCATGGGCTTCACCGGACCGGAGACGGGCCCGCTGGCGGAGGAGCTGGGCGTGAAGCTGTCGCCGCGCGGCACGGTGCAGGTGGACGCGAGGTTCGCCACCTCCGCGCCGGGCGTGTACTGCGCGGGCGACGCGAGCCGGGGCGCGAGCCTCATCGTCTGGGCGCTCGCGGACGGCCGTGAGGCGGCGCGCGCGCTGGACACGTGGCTGTCCGGCACGGCGTCCGTGCTGCCCACGCGCGGACAGGACTGCGCGTTCTGACGCGACGGACCGGGGCCCCTTCTTCGCCCTCGCGCGCGAAGGGACCCGGGTGCGGTCTCAGTGGACGAAGACCTCCGGAGGACGGAGGAAGCTGAGCGGCGCGTCCCAGAAGTCCTCCTTGAACGCGGGGCGCAGCTCCAGGAGCCGCGTCACCATCTCGACGTCGCGGATGGGCCCCACCTTGAACGGCGGCGCCTGTGCCCCGGGGGACACGTCCAGGGGCACCGCCCCGGTGAGCTCCTCCATCCGCTCCAGGAAGCCCGCATCCAGCCCCCGGAAGCGTCCACACAGGGAGCAGGTGGCGACGTCATAGAGCAGCTCGTGCCGGCGCTGCAGGTCCGCGAAGGACCACGACGTCACCGCGGCGCCGAACTGAGCGTCCGGGACGCTGAACATGAGGCCGGGGCCGCCGCCCGTCAGGAACCTGGACAGCCTCGCCGGGATGCCTGACGTGGGGCTGATGTGCGTGAAGGCGGTGTTGTTGACGCCGGAGAAGTCATTGGTGCCGGTGTCCTTGAAATGGCAGCCGTTGCAGGTGTTGAGGGAGAACGCCTTGCGCGCGCAGACCTCGCTGGCGTCGGTCGCGGAGGCACCGTGGGCGGCCCAGTGCGTGGGCGGGGCCACCAGCGCGTTGGCCCCCTGGAAGGACCTGCCCTTGAACCGGTAGGGCACGGCGTACTTCGCGGTGCACCGGTTGGGAATCACCACCGGCAGTTCGAGCCCGCCCTTCACCTGCGTCCGCACGAAGAGGTCCACGTCGGCGTCCGTCTGGGAGTCGTGGGCCGCGTCGTCGGGCGTCAGCGACAGCGTGTGGGGCCGCAGGAAGCCGTGAGAAGGCGTGTCGGTGCCGTTGGTGGGGTTCTCGTCCGTCAGCCGGAACTCCCGCAGCTCCCAGGGCCGGCCCTGGGTCGCGCCCAGGACGGCTTCATTGGTGCGCAGTTGGTTGAGCGCGCTCAAGTTGCCCTTGGCAGCGGCCATTCCGTACAGGACGACGCTCTCGGTCATCGCGGTGAGCTGCGCGCGGTAGGCCGCGTCGAAGGAGGGGTGGTTGCCCAGCATCGCCCACTGCCGCGCCCAGGCGACGACCGTCGCGCACCCCGTGCCGGGCACCCCGTACTCGAAGATGACGGTGAAGGGCTTGAGGTTGCACGTCGCCTCCGTCCCGCCGCTGCCCCAGGGCGAGGGCCGCGTCAGGCCGAAGACGAAGCGGAGCTCGCCAGCGTTGGCCTGACGTCCGTAGCCACCTCCCTGGGTGTTGCCCAGGTCCAGGCGGTTGACGATGGCCAGCAGCCGGAAGGGCGCGATGCCCAGGTCCAGGGGCTTGTTGAGCTGGACCTCCCAGCGGCCCGTGCTGGCATTCTGCAGGAGGGAGGATTGCGCCCCGCTGGCCGTGGCCCAGGGGGCAATCACTTCGTCATACATCTTCCGGCGCGCTGGAACGGTGTCGCCGTTGAGGGTGAAGTCATTGAGCCAACTGGACAGCCATTGCGTCACGAAGGCCTCCGGGCTGGCGCCGGAGCCCATGGCCATCTGCCGCATGAGGTGGGCGAAGGTCCACCTGCCGCCCTTCGTACCAGCGCCGGTACAGGGGTCCCACGTGCGAGCCGGATCCAACACCACGGCCGGGTCCCGGACGAGCAGCGTGCGCTCCCACCCCGCCTGGGTGGAGACCGGCACCTGCGGGCAGTAGGACAGGGGAGTCAGGCTCCCATCCCGGAAGCTCCGGGCGTCCGCCGGGAGGCCCATGAAGCGCGCGGACGGGTGGCGACCGTTGAACAGGAGGGTCTCCCGGGTGACCGCTCCGAACTCGCCCCGGGCCACCCGCGTCTCGCTTCCCACCCGGCGCAGCAGCTCCGAATCCGGGAGGTGCGAGAAGAGGGTGAAGAAGTCGGGGCCCGGGCTCGTGGGAATGGCGCCCAGTCGGGCCAGGGTGTCGGAGCGGAACAGGACCATGGGCGCCCGCGGGTCTCCCACCACGCGCACCAGGCTCTCCGCGAGTTCTCTGTTGGACGGGGGCGGCAGCTTCACGTGCACGGCCGTCGTCTCCCCCAACGGCGTGGGCCGCTCCAGCTTCTGGGCGAAGACGCTGATGACCGGGCCGGCCTCCACGGCCGGCAGCTCGCGCAGTCCGGACGAGGCGCCGCCGGACGCCTCGATCCGGGCCGGGTGCGACGCCGGCGCTTCTTCAACGGGTGTTGGCTCCTTCGCACAGGCGCTGAGCGCCAGCAGGGCGCCCAGCAGCCACGGCGGTCCGGTCCGACACACCCTCAATGCCTTGCGTTCCAACGACATCCACGCCTCCTCAGTGAAGCCATCCTCGCGGCCGAGGACTGGCACTCACTCGACGCACGCGGCGCCGCGCCAATGGCAGACGCGGAGAATCCCCACTAGTGCGAAGTTGGGAGCAAGACAGGGAACGCCGGGATTGATATTCATTGCGTGCCTGCGCATCCCCTTCCCGACAGGGGCCGGCCTCACGGGGCCACGCGAGGCCAGGAACACGTCGGGGCCCACCCGCGTGAAGCGAGGGGCCCCGTGTCGTGCGGCATCGACGTGGGAGGAGGGCCTACGCGGGCACGGGCTCCGACGGGGCCTGCTCCTCGGGGGTCGTCGCGGGGGCGGCG
>NZ_RAWD01000177.1:0-19948 GCF_003612065.1 Corallococcus sp. CA047B | reverse complement strand
GGACATGGGCAGGGACGGGGTCATGGCGGTGGAACCTCGAAGCGCGTTCAGCGGCTCGGAATGCAGACAGCATGCACACGCCCGTCGGCCCGGCTGGTGGCCTCGGGGACGAGCGGTCGGGGACCCCGGGCGAACGGCGCCAGTCCTCCCGTGGCCGGTCGGCGCGATGGGAGCCCGGGCGGCGGTCCGCGCGATGAACGGCCCCGCTGGCGTGGTGAGCGGTCGGCGCGGGAAGCCCGGACGCGGCACGTCCGGTCCCGCACGGACTCCCGGTCGCAGCGGGCGCATGAGCCGCGCTGCGTTGGACGATTCGGGTCCGGTCCGCGCGCGAGCGCCCTGGGAGGCGGTGCTAGGTTGCCGCCCCGATGTCACCCTCGTCGCGGCTCCCCTTCCGCCCCCGTTCGCTCCGCTCCAACCTCGGCCTGTGCGGCCTGCTCCTCGCCTTCGCGGGATGTGATGGCCGCCCCACGCAGGCCCTGCCCCCTCCGGACGCGGGCGCCTGTCTCTCCAGCGCCTGCTCGACGCCCGACGGCGGAACGCCTCCGGAAGGGTCCGCCGGCCGCGTGCGCATCGCCGCGTACAACGTGCACCGCCTCTTCGACACCGTGTGCGACACAGGCTCCTGCGGTGGCTCCAACTACGAGGAGCTGCCCACGCAGGAGCAGTTCGAACAGCAGGCGGAGCGGCTGGCCCGCGCCATCACCGCGCTCAACGCAGAAGTGGTCCTGCTGGAGGAGGTTGAAACCCAGGCGTCCCTGGACGAACTCCAGCGTCGCACGCCGGGATTCGGCCACGCGCAGCTGGGGGAGATCCACACCGCGGCGTCGGTGGACGTGGCGGTCCTCTCCAAGCACCCCATCATCGACGTGCGCCGCCACCGCGAACGCTACATCTACCGCCCGGACGGCTCCGCCACGCGCTTCTCACGCGAGCTGCTGGAGGTGCACCTGAACGTGAGTGGCGCGGAGGTCATCGTCTTCGCGGCGCACTTCCGCTCCAAGGTGGACGATGATCCGGGCCGCCGCATCGCCGAGGCCACCGTCTCCCGGGAGATCGTCACGGACGTGGCGAAGGCATTCCCGGACGCGCTGGTGGTGCTCGGCGGAGACCTCAACGACGTCCCCGGCTCCGAGGCGCTCAACCAGATGGAGCTGGACGGAGCCCTGCTGCGCGTCTCCAGCGACCGGCCCGTCACCGAGATCTGGACGTATGTCTATTCCAACCAGCGCCAGGCCATCGACCACCTCTACCTGGCTCCTGCCGGCGGCGCCTATGTCGCTGGCTCCTTCCGCGTGGCGCGCGAAGGCAACGGCTACGGCGGCTCCGACCACGGCGCGGTGATGGCGGACTTCTTCCTCGGGCCTGCGTCCCTGGGCAATCCCTGAGAAGTCGAAGACAGTCTCGTCGCGCTCGGCCACGGATGCGGCGCACTGAACACTGACGGCCCCTCCCCCATGCACTCGGGGGCCGCTTACCCACACTCAAGCGCTCCCTAACTTCCCTGCATGGAATCCATGCCGGGGCGAAGGTCGCAGGAACCGCGGCGCGTCGGGGGGCGGCCTGTCGCGCCCACCCCTTCGCGCCGCGCCAGCCCCTCCTCGGGAGGGCGCCATGGTTGAGGTTCGCACGTTCGAAGGTGACGCCGCGGAGGCGTCCTGGTTCATCAACCGCGTCTGGCAATCCAGCTACGGCAAGACGACCGCACTGCCTGTCTGGAACTCGCGCTTCATCGACTGGTTGTTGTTCCGGGGCGGACAGGCCCCTCGCGACTACCTGCTGGCGGCGTATGACAAGGGAACGCTGGTGGGGACGCTGTTCGCGGAACCCGCCCGGATCCGCCTGGGGGCTCTGGAGGTGGACGGCACCCATGGGAGCCGGGCGACCGTCGCGGACTCGCACCGGAACGAGGGCGTCGCCGGAATGCTGGCGCGGGAACTGTTGCGTCGCCACCGCGACCTTGGCGCCCGACTCTCCCTCGGCTGCGTGACGACGGGCGTGCGCGAAGCGGGGTTCTGGAAGCACACCTGGAACAAGCGCCACATCTACGGGCTGGGGCTCTGGGCGTATGTCTTTGACGCGCGAGCGCTGGCCCGGGGGGCGTTCACGGACACCCAACGCAACCTGCTCACGCTGGCGCGCCCCTTCCTCCGGCAGGGCTACCGCGAGACGGACACCACGGGCATCCGGCCCTATCACCGCAACGACCTGAATCGCTGCATGAGCCTGGTGCAGCGGATGATGCAACCGGTGACCCTGGGCTTCGCCTACACGACGGAGCGACTGGCGCACCAGCTCCAGTACCAGGACGTGCCGCGCACCTTCGTGTTGGAACAGGACGGCGAGGTCCAGGGGCTGGTGAACACCTACAGCCTCGAGCTGACGGGCCAGGGCTCCCACTCCGTCACCTCGGAGGTCGTGGACCTGGTGGCCTTCGAGGACTCCGTGTCCTGCGGCGACCGGCAGCGGCTGCTCCAAGCCGTCATGCAGGACATGGCGCGCCGGGGCGTGGCCTGCGCCGGGATGCTGCGAAGCCCCGGCCTCCCGGCATCCGTGCTGCTGCGAACGGGCTGGCTGCCCCTTCCGGGGGGCGCGAAGCTGACGTGCCTCCTGCCCTCCTCGAACATGCACCTGCCCGCGTCCCTGAACGTCTTCACGCACCTGCGCTGAAGCCGCGCCGCGCGCGGGCCCGGTGCACGAGCCGCGAGCCCCAGCCGAACACGGTCCGCACGCCCGAACCCGCGCAGACGCACAGCGCGGGGATGACGAGCAGCAGGTACTGCGGCCACTTGGTGCTCCACAGCAGCAGGAACACCAGCCCCACGACGGCGCCCACCGCCCATACGGGCCGCTCGCGCCATGTCCGGGGTGCGCCCACCACCGCCAGCGGCAGCAGCGTCCACGTGTTGAAGGACGTGAGGTAGATGCCCTCCTGCGACCGAGGCAGCCACGGGTCCAGCAGGAACGCGAGCGGCTGATACCAGGGCAGCGCGCTCTTCCGCACGTGTTCGCTGTGCGAGTAGTCCCAGTGGAACGTAACGGAATCCCACAGCGACGCGAACGGCGAGGACCACAGCGCGGGGTTCGCGAGCAGGAACACCGCCACCGTGGGCACGACGAACGCGGCCCACGCGCGCCACCGCGTCCGCGCGCCCGTCACCAGGAACGGCAGGAACGTGAGCCCGCCCACCAGCCCGTACGGATACTTCCCCGCCGCCGCCAGTCCCAGCAGCGCGCCGGACACACCCAGCCACGCGAGCGCGAAGCCACCCGGGCCCCGTCGCGCGCGCTCGAAGGCCAGCAACGCGAGCATCGCCAGCAGCCCGGGCACCGCCTCCAGGTACGCCTGGGATGTGTACTTCGTGTGGTACGGATCCCACGCCAGCAGGAGCGCGCCAAACGGATCCACGGTCGCGAGCAGCCCCACCTGGAGGACGCCAGCCACCGCGGACAGGCCCCGCGTCACGCGGAAGGCGGGCCGCGCGGCGTCAGGCAGGGGCTGCCCCATGGGCACGTTCGGCCAGTCGGGTTCGGGGGCGTGCGCCGTCCGCACGGCCTGCGCGAAGAGCAGCTTCACCAGCGGCGGGTGCTCGAAGTTCTCGCGCAGCGCGCCCACGTCGCGCCAGCGTCCCTGGTCCAGCATCCTCGCGTAGGTGTAGGCGATGGGCAGGTAGGTCGCCTCGTCGAAGTCTTGCGACAGCCGTTCCACCGCCTGGAAGCGTTGCCATGCGGCGACCAGGAGGGCGACGAGGGTGACGAGGAGGGCCAGCAGGCGCGCGCGGGACACGCTCGCAGCGATATCACGGCGTCCCATGGAACTGGAGCAGAGGGACCGCCCCGTCCGGACGCAGCCCCCCGAGCAGCCGGGGCGTGGCCCTGGTGTCGCGTGGCCCGACGCCCCAGCTTTGGAGCATGAAGACCGCCTGCATCCTCACCGTCGCCGCCCTGCTCGCGGGTGGATCCGCCGTCGCGAAGAAGACGGACGACATCGTGGAGCTCAAGACACCCCGGACGACCGTGCGCGCGAGCGTGGATGCGCAAGGCCTCCAGGGTCCAGACCTGCGCCTGCGGATGACGAACGACGCGCTGCGCGGACAGGCCTTCCAGCGCCCCGTGGACCTGAAGCTGTCCGACCAGCGCATCCAGGGCACCGTGGGCCAGGAGCCGGTGAACCTCTCCGTGCGCGAACGGCCGGGCGTGGTGGAGATGGCCGGCAACTTCGCGGGCCAGCCCTCGTCGCTGACGCTCAGTCCGGACGAGCTGACGGGCTCGGTGGGGCCGTGCGGCTACAACCTCATCATCGAGCGCGACCGCAAGCACTACAGCGGCACGCGCGCCTGCGGGGACCAGCGCGAGGACAACGTGCACCTCGCCATTCCGGAGTCCCTGGGAGAGGACTCCGCGTCCGGACGCATGGCCGCGCTCAGCCTGCTGCTCTCCCATCCGTGAGTACGGAAGCCAGGGTGCCCATGGTGCCGCGCGGCCGGGTGTAGTGAACTGCGGGCCGTGCCCACCCTTCCTGCTGACGCCGAACCCAAGCGCACCGTCGGTCCCTTCCAACTGCTGGCCCTGGGCGTCAACGGCATCGTGGGCGTCGGCATCTTCTTCGCGCCCGCGGAGGTCGCGGCCCAGGCCCCCGGGATGGGCGCCGTGTGGGCCTTCGCGGTGACGGGGCTCGCGCTGGTGCCGGTGGCGCTCGCGTTCGCGGTGCTCGGGCGGAGGTTCGACGCGGACGGCGGGCCCGTCGTCTTCGCGCGCGCGGCGTTCGGCGAGCGGGCCTCGTTCCTCGTCGGCTGGGTGGCCTACGTCAGCGCCTTCCTGAGCGCCTCCGCGGTGAACGCGGGCCTGGCGCGGGCGCTGGCGCCATCGCTGGGACTGGCGGGGCCGGTGGGCGAGCGCCTCCTGGCCTCCGCGCTGGTGACGGGGCTCGTGGCGCTGGTGGCCACCGGGATGCGCGTGTCGGCGAGGACGTGGACGGCGCTCACGGTGCTCAAGCTGGTGCCGCTGGTGGCGCTGCTGGGGGCCTTCTTCTTCCTGCCCTCCCCCGGAGAGCTGCCGTCGCCCCTGCCCGCCACGGGAGGCTCCTGGCTGAAGGCGGGGCTCGCGGTGATGTTCGCCTTCCAGGGCTTTGAAATCGTCCCGGTCATCGCCGGGCAGGTGCGCTCGGCGGAGCGCACGGTGCCGCTGGCCACGGTGGGTTCGTTGCTGGTGGCGATGCTGCTGTACGTGGGGCTGACGTGGGCCTGCGTGGCGGCGCTGCCGGGCCTCGCGCAGGCGAGCGCGCCCCTGGTGCAGGCGGCGGGCGTCTGGGGTGGCAGGGGGCTGGAGCGCTTCGTGAACGCGGGCACCAGCGTGTCCGCGCTGGGCATCTGCCTGGGGACGCTGGTGACGACGCCGCGCTACCTGTCCGCGCTGGCCTCCGGAGAGCGGTCGCTGTTCGGCCTGGAGCGCATGTCCGCGTCGGGCGTGCCGATGCGGGCGCTCCTGGTGACGTGGGTGCTGGTGATGGGGTTCGTGAACATGGGCGACCTGTCGGAGCTCTTCGCCCTGTCCGCCATCGCGGTGCTGATGCAATTCGGTGTCACCGCTGCCGCGCTCGCGGTGTTGTCGCTGCGGCGGGAGCGGAACCTGAGGCCGGCGCACGCGCTGCTCGCGGTGCCCACGCTGGTGCTGGGGTTGACGCTGGTGGCCTTTGGCGCGAGCGCGCGCGAGGCCGCGGTCGCTTCGCTGGCGGTGCTCGCGGGGCTGGCGCTCATGCAGTTGTCGCGGCCGAGGGTTCCAGCGCCCGGCCCCCAGCCCTGAGCAGGCTGTCCGCACGAGGGGCGGGCAGGCGCCGGGACAACCTGCCAAGTCGGGTTGCGAAGAGGTGACCGGGCCGGGAGACTCCCCCGGGGGTTTTCGGTCGATGCTCGGGTATCAGGCGAACGCGCAATGGCGGGACATGTCCGACTTCGTGGTGCATTTCACGAAGCCCGGGCCCCCGTACCATGACGCCTACCAGAACATGATGAGCATCCTGGGAGCGCGCACGCTCATCCCGGGCGCGGAGGGTTTTGGCATCGCGCGGCGGGAAGCGAAGGTGGCGGACCGGAGCCGTTCGGTGTGTTTCAGCGAGATCCCCATCGACCAGCTGGGGCGTCTGGTGCAGCGCCGGAGCCTGTACGGCATCGCCTTCCGCAAGAGCTTCATCCTGTCGCAGGGTGGAGGCCCCGTCTGGTACGTGCAGTACGGCTCCCCGGCGCACCTGGCGATGAAGCACCAGTTGGCTCAAGCGCTGACGGCGAAGGAGCCGCACAAGGAGCCCGTGTGGGCGGTGACGCCCTTCGTGGACATCCAGGGGGACGCGCACAACGCGCCCTACAACTACCGCTTCGACTGGGAGCGGGAGTGGCGCGTGCCGGGCCTGCTGCGCTTCACGGAGTACGACGTCGCGGCGCTCTTCCTCCCGGAAGAGGTGCACGCGCTGGCCCAGGACTTCTTCGCCTGGGCGGTGCGGGAGCGCGCGGGTCCGGGCTACTTCTGCCCGGTGTTGGACCCCGGCTGGAAGGAAGCGCAGATCGCCGAAGCGCTGGCGAAGCACGCAGAAGGACCACCGCCGACACGCACGGAAAGCAAGCGAGTGCCGGGGTGACGCCCCGTGGGCTCAAGGCTTGTAAGCCTTGAGCAGCCGTTCGAGCTGCGCGACGGGGGAGAAGGAAAAGGCGCGTCCAGTCCGTGTTTTGTTCAAAAAACCTGCCGCCTCAAGGTCGAGCAGATCCTGCCGAGCAGTCTGGTAGACAACCCCATGCTGACGCCGGTACGACTGGATATCGTAGCGTGCGGCCGGGTGACGAATTGCATGGAGCAGCAATTCGCGCTGGCGATGGTTGAAGTTCGGATCATCCTTTAAAATCAGGTCCACCTGCTTCACCTCCTGCCCCTTGCGCGCCAGATAGGCGTAGAGGTCCTCGGTGGCCCGCTGGATGACATCCAGTTGGTGGAGGAGAAAGTAGGTGACGTCTCCGCGGTCCGTTTCTGTGAAGAGGAACGCGCGACTGTATTGCATCTGGGCGCGTTGGATGATCCTGGAGATAGAGATGAATTCCGCGATCCAGTAGCCCTGTCGGAGCATGCTCCAGTAGAAGAGAGCTCGCGCAGTGCGCCCATTGCCATCAACGAAGGGATGGTCATAGGCGAGCATGAAGTGGAGCACTATTGCGCGTACGACCGGATGGACGAAGACGCTGCCCCCAGGGTGATTCGCGAATGCACAAAGCTGCTTCAGCCGAAGAGGCAGCTCACGGGCATCCGGTGGAACATGGAGGATCTCTCCACTTCCCCGGTCCTGTACCGAAATGGTCTCCTCGCCGCGCCGTAAGCGGCCCTCTTCGCCAGGTTCGAGCGTGCCGTGCGTAATGGTTTCGTGCAGCTCAAGCAGGAAAGAGGTCGTCAGGGGCTCATTCGACTTCCTGCGCAACAGTTCCATGGCCTGGAAGTTGTTGAAGATCATCCGCTCGTCCTTCGTTCGCGGCGGACGTCCCTGCACCAGCATTTCCTTGGCGACTTTTCGCGTCGTGGAGGCGCCCTCGAGCTGACTGGAGGTAATGGCCTCTTCCATCAAGGATCGAACGATGTACCGGTCACGAACATCCGGGTTGGCCAACTGAGGGTCCGCCAGCTCAACCCCCTTGCCGAGTTCACGGTCGAGCTGGTGAAGCCCAGCCAGGAGGCTGTCAGGACGCGCGAAGGAGAAGAACCCACCGGTCTTGTCCAGAAGCGGCAGAGTGACGCTGAGCGCGGCGCGGGCGGTCATCACTCGGTACCACCACTCCTCCAGCCCCATGCCCTCGGGAGTCGGATGACGCCGAAGCTCGTCCCAATGCAGGTATCGACCGTTAATCTCCGGACCAATCGAACTACGCCCCAACAAAGCGATGAGGTTCTCGGTTCCAGTTCGAGCAACCGCCTGCAGGAAGGCCTGGAGGTCGGGAGGGGTTGCGGGGATTCGCATCAGCGATGTTCTACCAATTTACTACTAAAATAGCAGTCGATTAGTAGTTCCCTACTTCACCCGCTCGATGCGGTGCTTGCGCCCCTTGATGCGGCCTTCGCTCAGGCGCTGGAAGGCGACCTTCACCACGCGCTTGGAGACGGCGACGAAGGCGTGGTGGTCGTGGATTTCAATCTTGCCCACGTCCGTCGCGGCCAGCCCGCCCGCCTCGCCGGTGAGCGCGCCCAGGATGTCGCCCGGGCGCATCTTGTCCTTGCGGCCGGCGGAGATGGACAGCGTCTCCCAGCCGGAGATGAGCGACACGCCCGGCGTGTTCTCCGGAACCAGCGCCTCCACGTCGCCCTTCTCCAGCTTCACGCCCGTGGTGCCTTCGATGTCCTCCACCTTCCGGCTGTCCGAGCGCGTCACCAGCGAGAGGGCCAGGCCCCGCAGGCCCGCGCGTCCGGTGCGGCCGATGCGGTGCACGTACGCCTCCGGCTGCTGGGGCATCTCGTAGTTCACCACCGCGTCCAGCGCCTCCACGTCGATGCCCCGGCCCGCCACGTCCGTGGCCACCAGCACGCGCGTGCTGTGATTGCGGAACTTCGCCATCACCCGGTCCCGGTCGAACTGCTCCAGGTCGCCCTGCAACCCGTCCGCGCTCACGCCCGCCTTCACCAGCTCGCGCGTCACCTCCACCACCACCGCCTTGAAGTTGCAGAACACGATGGCGGACATGGGCTGGTGCTGCTTCAGGATGCGCAGCAGCATCCCCAGCTTCTCTTCCGGCTGGCACGCGTACGCCACCTGCTGGATGTCCGGCGCCGCCTCCTCCTGCGCCAACGACACCCGCACGGGGTCCTTCTGGAACGCGCGGCTCAGCTTCTCGATGTCGTCGGGGAACGTCGCGGAGAAGAGCACCGTCTGCCGCTTCGACGGCGTCGCGCCGAGCACGCGCTCCATGTCCTCGCGAAAGCCCATGTCCAGCATCCGGTCCGCTTCATCCAGCACCACCGTGGCCAGGTGCCGCAGGTCCAGCACCTCGCGGTCCAACAGGTCCAGGATGCGCCCGGGCGTCCCCACGCCGATGTGCACGCCCTTCTCCAGCGCCTCCACCTGGGGCTTGATGGGCGACCCGCCCGCCAGCGGCAGCACCTGCACGCCGGGCATCCGCCGCGCCAGCCGTCGGATTTCGCCAGCCACCTGCGCGCACAGTTCACGCGTCGGGCAGAGCACCAGCGCCTGGAGCCTCCGGTCCTGCGTAAGCTTCACCTTCTGCAGGATGGGCAGCGCGAACGCCGCCGTCTTCCCGCTGCCCGTGCGGGCCTGTCCCACGAGGTCCTTGCCCTGCAGCAACACCGGGATGGTCTGCGCCTGGATGGGGGTGGCGGTGCGGAACTCCAGCTCCTCCAACACCTGGAGCAGCGGGGGCGACAGCGCGAGCGCGGAGAAATCCATCGGGGCCTCGGGGGACGGAGGCACTTCGGCGCCTCGGGGGGTAACGCGCGCCCTTGTAGCAGTCTTCAGGGGCCGGACAAGCCCGGCCCCTCCCTACCCTGCCCAGCCCGCCACCTCGCTCGCCGCCGCCCGGGCCAGCTTCGCCGCGGCGGAGGGGTCCACGCGGGCCGTGACGAGCACGCCAATGACAGCCCCCACCAGCAGCTCCACGCGGCGGGCCACCGTCTTCCGGGGCATGACTCCTGCCCGGGCCGCGCCCTCCAGGGCCCGCGTCAGGTGCCCGCTCAAGAGGGCGCGGTAGTCCTCCACCGCCCGGTGGGCCTCCGCGTCGTGAGGGGCCAGCTCCGTCGCTGTATTCACCAGCAGGCACCCCCGCCGCGTCAGGGCCGGCGGCGCGGTGCCCATCGTCGTCGCGAGCGATTCGAAATAGGTCGTCACCTGCTCCAGGCCCGGCGTGCCGGTGGCGAAGACCCCCAGCCGGGGCGCGATGACCTCCTGGAGATACAGCGCCACGGCGCGCGTGAACAGCGCCCGCTTGCTGTCGAACGCCTGATACAGGCTGGAGCGGTTCAGCCCCGTCGCGGACTCCAGGTCCGCGAGCGACGTCGCCTCATAGCCCCGCGACCAGAACACCCCCAGCGCCGCCCGCACCGCCACCGTCTCATCGAACGCACGCGTCCGCGCCACGTCACCCTCCTTGACAATTCTGAACCGACCGTTTCAATATGGATTCGGAACTGACTGGTACAGAATAGCCCACCCCGGAGGGGGAGTCATCATGTCGCCACTGGCACAGGTCTTCGCGGTCATCGCAGCGCTCATCCACGTGTTGTTCTTCGTGATGGAGAGCATCCTCTTCCCGCAGCCGAAGGTGTGGAAGCGCTTCGGGCTGAAGTCGCAGTCGGACGCGGACGTGGCGAAGCCCATCATGCTGAACCAGGGCTTCTACAACCTGTTCCTCGCGCTGGGAGTCTTCGTCGGCGTGGCGCTGGTGCACACCGCGTCGGTCGCGTCGGGCGTGGCGGTCGTGATGTTTGGCTGCGCGTGCATGCTGCTGGCCGCCCTGGTGCTGGTGACGAGCAACCGCCGCTTCTTCACGGCCAGCCTCGTCCAGGGACTGCTGCCGCTCTTGGCCATCGTGCTCGTCGCCGTCTGAGCCGGGCCTCGGGCAGCCGGAGCCTCGCGGGCTGCATCAGGACCGAGCGTCACCCTTCACACCACGACCGGCTTCACCTGCTCACCGTGCTCCCCTTCGTCCACCTTCGGCCCGCCTTCACGGGTGGCATCCGCGCCAGCACCGAAGACGGAGTAGAGGACAGGCAGCACCACGAGCGTCAGCAAGGTGGACGACAGGATTCCGCCAATCACCACCGTGGCCAGGGGCCGTTGCACCTCGGCCCCCACGCCCGTGTTGAGCGCCATGGGCAGGAAGCCGATGGCAGCCACCGAGGACGTCATCAGCACGGGCCGCAGGCGCGAGAGCGCCGCCTCGCGGAGGGCCTCCTGCAGTGGACGGCCCCAGTTGAGCAACTGGCGCACCCGGGACACCAGCACCATGTCTCCCAGCACGGACACGCCCGACAGCGCGATGAAGCCCACCGCGGCGGAAATGGAGAACGGGAGGCCTCGCACCAGCAGGGCCAGCACCCCTCCCACCAGCGCGAAAGGGACGCCCATGAAGATGCGCACCGCGTCCAGCACGCGGCGATAGGTGAGGTAGAGCAGCCCGAAGATGAGCGCGAGCGCCACCGGCACCACGACGAGGAGCCGTGACTGGGCGCGCTCCAGGTTCTCGAACTGCCCGCCATACCGGAGGAAGTAGCCGGGAGGAAACGCCACCTTCTCCTCCAGCGTCCGGCGCACCTCGGCGACGAAGCCGCCCAGGTCCCGCCCGCGCACGTTGGCCTGCACCACGATGCGCCGCTTGCCCCACTCGCGCTGGAGGGTGGTGGGGCCGGACACCTCGCGAATCGTCGTCAGGCGCCCCAGGGGAATCCGTGCTCCATCGGGCGCGGCGACCAGCACCGTCGCGAGCTTCGCGGGCCGCTCGCGGTAGTCCTCCGTGAGGCGCACGGCGAGGTCGAACCGCCGCTCCCCTTCACGCACCTCACCTGCCTTCCGGGTGCCCACCGCCTCCACGACATCCAGGACGTCGCGCGCGGGGATGCCATGGCGGGCAATGGCCGCGCGATCCACCACCACCTCCAGGACGGGCTGCCCCGTGACCTGCTCCACGGTGACGTCGGTCGCCCCAGGAATGGCGCGCACCAGGGCTTCCATCTCCTTCGCCTTGGCCTTGAGCACATCCAGGTCGTCGCCAAAAAGCTTGATGCCCACGTCATTGCGCACGCCTGCCACCATCTCGTTGACGCGCATCTCGATGGGCTGGAGGAACGCCATGCGCATGCCGGGCATGTCGGAGAGCTCCGCCTTCATCTCCGCGACGAGCCCGTCCTGTGTCGCCGCCCGCTTCCATTCCTCGCGAGGCTTCAAGGTGATGAAGACGTCGGCGAGTTCGATGCCCATCGTCTCCGTGGCCACCTCCGGTGAACCCGTGCGCGTCCACACGCGCTTCACCTCGTGGGGAAACTTCGCGAGCAGCACCTTCTCCAACTGTGTTCCGTAGCGGACCGACTCCGACAGCGACACCTCCGCCAGGCGCACGGTGTTGATGACGACGGTGCCCTCCGACAACCGGGGGATGAACTCGCGTCCCAACTGCGTGGCCCCAAGCACCGCCCCCAGCACCAGGAGCACCGCGGCACCGAGCACCCCCCGGGGATGCCCGAGGGCCCGGTCCAGGAGCGGCCGGTAGCCCCGCTTGAGCACGCGGACCAGCCAGGGCTCCCTGTGCGCGTGCGCAGCCGCCTTGCGCAACGCGAAGGACGCGAGCACCGGCATCAGCGTCATGGAGATGAGGGCACTGCCCAGCAGGGCCAGGATGACGGTCAGCGCCATGGGCCGGAACAGTCTTCCCTCCACCCCCTCCAGCGTGAGGATGGGCAGGTACACCACCATGATGATGAGCTCGCCGAAGAGCGTGGGCTTTCTCACCTCCACGGCCGCATCCCGGACCACCTCCAGGAGGCTGCGTCCGCCCTTCTCCTCCGCCAGCCGCTTCTCCGCGTTCTCCACCAGGATGACGGAGGAGTCGACGACGAGGCCGAAGTCGATGGCACCCAGACTCATCAGCGTGCCCGCGATGCCGAAACGCAGCATGCCGTTGAACGCGAAGAGCATGGACAGGGGAATGGCCGCGGCGACGATGAGCCCGGCGCGCACGTTGCCCAGGAAGAGGAAGAGGATCGCGATGACCAGGAGCGCCCCCTCGAAGAGGTTCTTCTCCACGGTGCGGATCACCAGGTCCACGAGCTCGGTCCGCTCGTAGACGGGCTCCACCGTCACGTCCCGGGGGAGGCCCTTCTTCAGCTCCTCCAGGCGATTCGCCAGGGCCGCGGTCACGGTGTGGGAGTTCTCTCCCATCAGCATGAAGCCCAGCCCCAGCAGCACCTCCCCCTGCCCGTCCGCGGTGGTCGCACCGCGTCGGATCTCACGGCCCACCTCCACCCGGGCCACATCCCGCACGAGCACCGGAACGCCCTGCCGGGCGGCGATGACGACGTCGCCCACCTGCGTGCCGTCCTCCAGGACGCCCACGCCCAGCACGAGGCTCGCGGCGCCGCCCTGCTCCATCACCCCGCCCCCCACGTTGGCGTTGTTCGCCTCCAGGGCGCGGTAGACGTCCCCGAGCGTCAGGTCGAACTTCTGCAGGCGCCTCGGGTCGACGATGACGTGCCACTGCCGCTCGGCACCGCCCCAGGTGTTGACCTCCGCCACGCCGGACACGCTGCGCAGTTGCGGAGCGATGACCCAGTCATGAAGCGCCCCGAGTTCCTCCAGGCTCTGCGTCCGGCTCTTCACCAGGTAGTGGAAGACTTCCCCCAGGCCCGTGGCGACCGGGCCCAGCGTAGGCCTCGCCACCCCGGCGGGCAGTTCCAGCGCTCCCAACCGCTCGTTGATGACCTGCCGGGCGAACCAGACCTGGGTGCCCTCCTTGAATTGCAGCGTCACCTGTCCCAGGCCGAACTTGGAGACCGAGCGCAGCTCCTCCAGTCCCGGCAGGCCCGCGAGGACCTGCTCGATGGGAACGGTCAGCTGTCGCTCCACCTCCACGGGCGTGAGGGCTGGCGCGACCACGTTCACCTGGACCTGGGTGGGCGTGGTGTCGGGGAGCGCGTCGATGGGCAGGTCGCGGAAGGCGAGGAGGCCCGAGACGATGAGCGCGAACGTGGCCGCGAGCACCACCCCGCGGTGCTTGAGGGACCAGTCGATGGTCTGGGTCAGCATGGCCGGCTCACCCGCCTCCCTCTTCGCAGCAGCCCGCCCCGATGGAGTCCTTCAGCACTTCCGTCTTGAGGAGGAAGGCCCCCGTGGTGACGACTTCCGCTCCGGAAGCGAGTCCCTTCACCACCTCCACGGAGTCGGAGAAGGCATCGCCAAGTTCCACCTGGGTGGGCTCGAAGAGGCCGGCGCCCGTCTTGACGAAGACGAGGCTCTTGCCGTCCGCGCGCTGCACGGAGACCTGGGGCACCAGGAGCACCTCCTTCTCGTCGGACACCTGGATCCGCGCCCGCAGGAAGCCCCCTGCCTTGAGCCTTCCCTCCGGGTTGGGCAGTTCCACGCGCACGCGCACCGTGCGCGTGCGCGGATCCACCGAGCTGGCGACACGGCTGAGTGTGGCCTCACGCGGTGGCCCCCGCTGCCCCTCGAAGAAGAGGACGACCTTCTGTCCGGGACGCACGGAGCCCGCTTCCGCCTCCGGCACCTCGAGCCAGGCCCACAGGGTGGAGAGGTCCGCCACCTCGAACAGGACTTCACCGGGGACCGCGCTGCGACCGATGGTGGCGTTGCGCGCCACGACGGTGCCCGCGAAGGGGGACGTCAGGGCATAGCGTCCCCCCGTTCCTGAAGGCGCCGCACCCGCCGCCCCCAGCGTCGCGCGGGCGCTCTCGGACGCCCCGTGCGCGGCGGCCAGCTCCGCTTCGGCGGCCTCCAGCGCCTGCTGGGCGGAGATGCCCCTGGAGACAAGGTGCCGCTCACGCTCGACGACCGACCGGGCGGCGACCACACGGGCCGCCGCCGCCGCCAGTTGGGCCTGGCCTTCCCCCACCGACGCGGAGGCGAGCGTCAGCAGCGGCTGTCCGGCCTTCACCTCGTCGCCAACATCCCCCCGCGTCTCCAGGATGAGCGCTTCGCCCCGAGCGGACAGCAAGGCGCGACGGTTCTGGTTGAAGTCCAGCTGCCCCACCACCTCCAGCGTCCGCGCCAGCTTCTTTCGCTCGACCCGCTGCGTGCGCAGGCCGGTGTCGGTTTCCGTCTCCGCGGAGGCCAGGCGCACGCGCGGCAGCGCGATGGTGCCCGCCCCCGCTGCCTTCGCGAGTTCCGGGTGGTGGATGGGACAGACGGACAGGGGAAAGCCGTGCTCGCGGCAGTAATCCCCCGCCTCGATGAACTTCGTCACCAGCACGGGGTTGCACCGGGTGCACTTGGATTCGGGGACCGAGTGCTCCGCGCACCAGTCCTGGGGTACCTGGGCCGTGAAGGTGAGCTTCGGGTTGCACTGGAGGCACTGGGACTCCGGCACGCCGTGCGCCTCGCACCAGTCGCCCTGCGCCTTGAAGACCTCCACGAACTCCGGATTGCACCGGGTGCAGAGCTCCGCCGGGACCGAGTGCTGACACAGCTTCATCTGGGCAGGCTGCGCCGAGGCCGAAGGGGCGCCCGCACCGGTCGTGGACGCCACCTCCGCGGGCGCGGAATGGGACTCCTTCGCGCAACCCGCTCCGAAGATGACGAGCAAGAGGGCTGGCGCGATCCGAGCGGTGCGGGCAACCATCACTTCACCCCTTTTTCGGCGAGCTTCGGATTGCAGAGGACGCACTGGGACTCGGCCCGTTCGTGCTCCGCGCACCAATCCCCCTTGGACTTGTAGACGGCGGACAGCTTCGGGTTGCAGCGGGTGCAGAGCGCCTTGTGGACCCCATGCTCACACGTGGGCTTCGGGGCTTCGCCGGTGGGCTTTGACGTGGGGGGCGCCTCTTCGGCGAGGACAGGGAGGGCCATGGACAGGACGGAGAGGACGACGAGCGAGCGGAACGAACGCATGGATGTGGACTCCTGCCGAGCCCTCCTTGTCGCGAAGGGGAAGGCCCGTCCCAACACGGACGGGCCAGCCTTCGCGATGGAGGGCAGCGGCGTTGAAACCCCACGCAATCAGCGCGTGGGGAACGTGGACGGGGGTGAAGCGAGGCGTGGCGAAGGCCAGACAGAGGACACACGTCCCCCGTCGATGGCCGTTGTCAGGCTCTGGGCGGCTGGAAGACGTCCGTCAACGGAGCGGTCAGCACCGGATGGACGATGCTCCCGTGCACCGGCTCCGCCACCAGCACGGGCGCCAGGGGCAGAAGGACTTCCACCGTCGGGCTCGCGGGTTGGGGGCAGCGGACACACAGGCCACAGGACGCCGTGCAGTCCGTGCAGTCCTCATCCGCCTCTTGCGAACATGCGGTGGACGCCCCGGTCGCGTAGGCCAGCGTCTGGAAGACGCCGCCCGTCGTCAGCACCAGGAGGACGGCCATGAGTCGGAAGAGGGTCTGCATGCGCGGGAGGCTCTTTCTATATGAGCACCGGGTGGCCGGGGTCAACGCAGCGGGGCCGAAGCGGCGGGGGCCTGCCGTTCCTTCATCAACCGCTCCAGGAGGCGTCGCATCTCGGGGGCGTCCCACTTCCGGGGGCCCGTGAACCGGGCGACCAGGCGACCCTCCACGACCAGGATGCTGGTGGGCAGGGTTTCAGCCCCCAGGGCCTGCGTGGCCGCCTCGCCCTCATCCAATCGCAGGTTGAGTTCCGGCGGCACGCGGCCGTCGAAGAAGCGGGACACTTCTTCCAGGGAGGCATCGCGGCCGAACGTCACGACGTGCAAGCCCTGGGGTGGGTCGCGAGCCAGGGCCCGCAGGCCAGGAGCTTCCTGACGGCACGGAGGACACCACGCGGCCCAGAACACCAGGAGCTGGGCCCCGTCCGCCGGAACACCCGCGAGGGTCGGAGCCGGGCCGGACAACCGCACATAGGCCGGAGGGACCGCCTCCGTGCAGGCGCTCAGGAGGAAGAGGGCCATGAGCAGGGGAAGGCAGGCCTGCCTCACCTCACGCCGTCCGCGGCCTGTCGTCACACCATCCGTCCGGGGCATGGGCGAGGTGTAACCTCTTCGATGGCCAGCGTCAGCCCCTTGTGAGGAGCAGGAGGGCCGCTCACCGCGTGAAGGGCGCGATGTCGTGGCTGTGATTGGCGGCCCGGTTCAGGTTCCGCACCCGTGGATGAACACGTCGGGAAGGCTCAAGGCGCTGGAGCGACGGTCTCGAAGACGTCCGCGTCCGGCAGGGCGAGGACCTCGCGGCCCGCATCGCCCAGCTTCTCGCGCGGCACGTCCTTGAAGCGCTGCACGAAGCTCGCGGACGGGCGCAGGGTGAGGGATTGGCCGGTGGCGCGATTGCGGAACGTGGTCGCGACGGCCTCCGGCGTGGGTGTCGTCACCAACGACAGGTTGAGCTTGCCCAGGCTCGCGCCCGTGGCCGCCGCCGCTCCGTCCGCGACGCAGGTGTATTGCACCAGCGCCGGGCTGTGGTGGACGACCTCCAGTTTGAAGCTGCCCCGGGGCAACCCCAGTTGCTGGAGCGCGAAGTCCCCCATGCGATAGCCCGCCACCGCCCACGGTCCCGCGCCCCCATGCACCAGGGCCACCCGCTCCAGCGCTCCGGGTTCAGCGGGCGGCGGCGCGGCAGGACGCGAACCCGCGCACCCCAGCGTGAAGCACAGCGTGGCGAAGAGCAGCGGGTGACGGCGCACGGACACGGGAGCCTCCAACGGAAGAATCAGCAGGAGCCTTCTATCCGGAACCCAGGCTCTTGCGCGAAGCCACCCTGAAGAGGAGGGAGCTCGGGGTCCTCGCCCCCGTTCCTCGAAGTTCAGAGCTCCGTTCCGGAGGCCCGGGCTTCCAGGCACCTTCGTGAACGGCAGGGCCGGCAAGTCGTCTAGGATGGGCACGAGTCATTGCCCCTCCTCCCCCCATCGCGAGGCCCGCGTGCGCACGAGGCACTTGAACCTGCCACACCTTGCTGTTCCGGATTACAGCTACAGCAAGGACACGCCGTTCACCTCGACGCGGCTGAGTCGGTTCCTCGATCGCTCCGGCATCAAGCAGATGCGTGAGCACCACCAGCACATCGCCGAGGGCATGTCGGGCAGCTTCGGCTGCGCGAACTGCCGGGGCATCGAAGCGCTCCGGAGCTGCCTCCGGGCCTACAGCGCGCTGAAGGACTATGACGCGGTCGCCAATCCACGGAACCTGGGCATTGGGGCTCTGACCTCTCTCCAGTCATTCCTGAGGGACCACGGCCCCAGGCTCGAGGAGCTGCGCGGAATCCTCGTCGACCTGAATGTGCCCTACGACGGGAAGTTCGGTCAGGTGTATGACTTCAAGGCCTACAAGAATGGCCTGCGCGACGGCAGGAATCCGATCAACCCCATCGGTGAGCGCTGGTACGGCGCGATGAAGACGTTGTTCGTCGCCAGGAACGGTCCAGGGCCGCTCAACGCGATCCTCGATACCGGCGTGGGACAGTCCGTGACGAAGCCTTCCGCCCACGCGCACGCGGTCATCGCCCGTGCCAGCCTGGAGATCGGGATTCGTTTCGGGTTCTGTGAGTTCCTGACGTTCGCTTCCTTTCCGGGCAGCACCAAGCAGGTGCGGACCTTGAAGAGCGTGGCCGCGCAGGCAGTGACCCTCGTCGACCCGGACGCGCAACTGGGCCAGACGCTGTCGGGGGCCCTCCAACAACTCCGGCAGCGTTATGAAACGCCGCTGAGGGAGCGGCGCTTGCCGGGCCTCAGCGAGGAAGCGCTCGCGGGCGAGCTGTGCGACCAGCTCATCGCGGGGATCGCGGCCATCGTCGCCTCCAAGGAGTCGCATCAGCGCGCCAACTGCTTCGCCCTGTGTTCGGTCTACCGGGCACTCTTCCTGGGATTCTCCTACACCCGGTTGCACGCGGAGCGGACCCGGTGGCGCGACCTGCGTGAGAAGGTGCAAGGCGTGGGGGATCTGCTGACGTATTTCCCCAAGTCGCGTGCTGGCAACTCCCTGGCGAGCATCAACCTGAAGGGGTTCTCGGACAGCCTGGGCAAGAGGAACCTGGGCGACGTGGCCCGGCTCATCGACCTCCATGGCAAGAGTTGGAAGACGGTGCGCGAGGTCGAGTTCGCCAAGCAATGCGGCGAATGTGAATCCGAGCAGGGCGCCTTCGACCTGCCGGGGCGGGTGGTCGACAGCCGCGTCCTGCACAAGGGCCCGAAGCTCGATCCGTCCATCGGGCTCTCCTTCTCCGAGCTGGGCGTCGCCGCGACAGACGATGAGACCCCCTGGGATTTGACGGCGGCAGTGGGGGCCCAGGCCGTGTGGCTCATCCTGGCGGATCTGCAGAAGCTGGCGCCCCGGGAGCCGGTCATCGCGGAGATGGTGGGCGTGTGTGATGCCGCGGCACCGCTGTTCGTGGGGTACATGGAGATGCTGTTCCTGGGCCTCGGGTTCGCCGGCTGCACCAGCTTGCCGCTGGTGCTCGAAGAGACCCATGAGCGCCCGAAGCAGGAGACCGCCGTCATCACCTGGTCGCCCGGTTCGCTCTCCACCCCGGCCTACACGGGGCCGACCTCGCTCGAACTCCACGCGGCGGCACGGAAGCTGGGGTTGACGCTCAAGGAGTTGATGGAGCGTGAGACGGTGATGGATGTGCTGTCCCGCCAGTACCGGCGACAGGCGCGCTTCGTGGCCCCCCGAGAGGTGGGAGACGCTGAAGAGGCGTTCAAGGAACTGGGAGCCGCCCGGGACCTCCTGGTGAGCTACTTCAATGACGCGGCGAAGACCGCGTCCCCACCCCTGGCGCTCCAGTTCCATTGAGCGGCTCGAACGCATGGGCGGGACTGGCAGGGCGCGGTGGCCACGCCTCTCGCGCTACAGCGTGAAGCCCACCATCAGGGACGCGGAGGCCCGGGGCACCAGCGCCACGCCTGATTCCCTTCGCGCCACCACGCCTCCCACCGAGGCCCCCAGCAGCATCGACACGCCGCCGCGCACGTCAAGACGTACGCCTCCGGACACGAGCGCCAGCGGCTCCAGGCCGAAGCGTGTCTCATCGGAGGGAAGCCCGCCCTGGAAGACCGCCAGCGCTCCGGCCTCCAGCGCGCCGGAGAACGTCCACGGACCGTGCTTCCACTGCGGTCCCGCGTTGAGCCGCAGCTCCACCTCCGTCTGCCGGAACGCCACCCGCCGGCCCGATCCCCGGCGCACCGCGAGCCCCACGCCCGACGCATCCATCCCCCACCCCAGCCGGCCCTCGCGCTCCAGGCGCACGTCCAGGCCCGCGATGGAGGGAAGGCCCGCGACAATCCCAGACGTCAGGGACGGTCCCACCG
>NZ_RAWD01000176.1:0-20138 GCF_003612065.1 Corallococcus sp. CA047B | reverse complement strand
CGTGTCAGGCGACCGTGCCGGTGGCCCCCGCCGTCCCCGTCGTGGGCTCCACGCCCGTGGGCCCCTTCGTCGCGGAGGCCCAGGCCCTCTTCGACGGCTGCGTGCCCGTGCCCTCCAGCGCCACGTCGCGCACGTACCGCTGCGGCGGGCTCTCCGTGTGGCTGGAGGAGATGACGGACGTAGGGGAAGCGCAGGCCGTGGAGACCGGGCATGCCCGCGTCCGGTCGCGCCTGGGCCTGCGGCTCACGGAGGTCACGGGGGAGCTGCCACTCGCGGGACGGTCGCATCCCTCCCTGCGGTTCGCGAAGTGCGCGGGCCTGAAGGGCGAGGAGCCCTGCCGCGCGGGCGGATACGTCACGGCGGTGACGACCTCGGCGGGGCGGGTGCGGCAGTTGGGGTGCGTGGCGCGTGACAACGCGCGCGCGGACCTGGGTCGGTGTCTGGAGTTGTTCGCTTACCTCTCCACGAAGGGCAATCCGGAAGGCGACGCGCTGTCGCCCTCCTCGCTCATCACGCCGCCCTTCCTGCCGTGGCGCGTCCTGGGCGTGCCGGAGGGCTGCCAGCTCGCGGACTCGACGACGCGCGCGGGGCGGATCCGCTGCGACACGTCCACGTTCTCCTGGAGCGTCTTCCAGCCGGTGCAGCCGGGCTCCGCCCATGTGGGGCGCTGGCGCGACCAGAGCGCGGAGGAGCTGCACGACGCGCTCCCCGGCGCGAGTCCGGTGGAGGTGCTGGACTGCTATGTGGAAGGCGTCGCCACGCGTTGCGCGCGCTTCACCGCGCCGTCTCCGGACGGGGGCGGTGACGTCGTCGTCTGGACGGGCGGGGTGGACTGGCAGGGGCAGGGCCTGTTCGCCGCGTGCAGCTTCCCCGCCAGGGCCTTCCCCTTTCCGGCCTCCTGTAACGGCGTGTTCGCTCCGCGCTGAAGGGACGTGGCGTCCGTGTTCATCCTGGAAGGCGTGTCCAAGCGCTTCGGTGGGTTGCAGGCCCTGCACCCGCTGTCGCTGACGTTGCCGAAGGGCGCCACCTCGGTGCTCATCGGTCCCAGCGGCTGTGGCAAGTCCACGCTGCTGCGGCTGCTCAACGGCCTCTCGCGGCCCGACACCGGTCGGGTCCTCTTCGACGGGCAACCCCTGGCCACGGAGGAGGACGCGCTGCTCGCCGTGCGACAGCGCGTGGGCTACGCGCTCCAGGGAGGCGGGTTGTTTCCGCACCTCACCGGCGCGCAGAACGTCACGCTGATGGCGCGACACCTGCGCTGGCCGGAAGCGCGGATCCGCGAACGGCTGGGCGTGTTGATGGACCTGACGCGCTTTCCCGCCGATGCGCTGGAGCGCTTCCCCGGACAGCTCTCCGGAGGGCAGCGGCAGCGGGTGGCGCTGATGCGCGCGCTGATGTTGGATCCGGACGTGCTGCTGCTGGACGAGCCGCTGGGCGCGTTGGATCCGCTGGTGCGCCACGACCTCCAGGCGGACCTTCGCGGCATCTTCGAGCGGCTGGGCAAGACGGTGGTGCTCGTCACCCATGACCTGGCGGAAGCGGCCTATCTGGGGGACCGCATCGTGTTGATGCGCGATGGCCAGGTGGTGCAGCAGGGCACGCTGGAAGACCTGGAGTCGCGGCCCGGGGACGCCTTCGTCACGCGCTTCATCCAGGCGCAGCGTCCGCTGCCGGTGGGGAGGTCCGGATGACGCGGGCGGCGGTGCTGATGCTGTGGGTCCTGCTGGGACTCGGCGCGTGCGCGAAGCCGTCCGGGGAAGGGCCCGAGGTGCGCGTGGGCTCCAAGAAGTTCACCGAGTCCGTCATCCTGGGCGAACTCGTCACGCAGGTGGCGAAGGACGCCGGAGCGCAGGCGACGCACCGCCGGGAGCTGGGTGGCACCACGGTGCTGTGGGAGGCGCTGCGCCGGGGCGAACTGGACGTGTATCCCGAGTACACCGGCACGCTGCGCCAGGAGTTGTTCGCCGGTCGCTCGCTGCCCGACGACGCCGCGCTCCGCCAGGCGCTCGCGGCCGAGGGGCTGCGGATGAGCGCGTCGCTCGGCTTCAATGACACGTACGCGCTGGGCATGAAGGAAGCGGAGGCCGAACGGCTGGGCATCCGCCGCATCTCCGATTTGAAACAGCACCCGGAGCTGCGCGTGGGCTTCAGCAACGAGTTCATGGAGCGGGGCGACGGCTGGCCCGCGCTGCGCGATGCCTACGGTCTGCCCCAGCGCGACGTGCGCGGCCTGGACCATGACCTGGCCTACCGGGGCCTGGAGAGCGGGGCGCTCCAGCTCACGGACCTGTACTCCACCGACGCGGAGATCGCGGCCTATGGCCTGCGCGTGCTGGAGGACGACCGGCGCCACTTCCCCGCGTACGACGCGGTGTTGCTCTACCGCGAGGACCTGGAGGCGAAAGCCCCCCAGGCGCTCCAGGCGGTGCGCCGGCTGGAGGGTGCGCTGACGGAAGCGCAGATGGTGAAGCTCAACGCCCGCGCGCGGCTGGAGCGCGTGCCCGAGGCCCAGGTGGCCTCCGACTTCCTCCACGCGAAGCTGGGCCTGTCGACGGAGGTGCGCGCGCAGGGCACCGTGTCGCGCATCTGGCAGCGCACGCGGGAGCACCTGTTCCTGGTGGGCGTGTCACTGCTCGCGGCCATCGCGCTGGCCATTCCGTTGGGCGTCGTGGCCGCGCGCCGTCCCCGTCTGGGGCAGGCAGTGCTGGGCCTGTCGAGCGTCATCCAGACGGTGCCGTCGCTGGCGCTGCTGGTGTTCATGATTCCGCTGCTGGGCATCGGTTCGAAGCCGGCCATCGCGGCGCTGTTCCTCTACAGCCTGCTG
Source organism: Corallococcus sp. CA047B (assembly GCF_003612065.1). Lineage (NCBI taxonomy): Bacteria > Pseudomonadati > Myxococcota > Myxococcia > Myxococcales > Myxococcaceae > Corallococcus > Corallococcus sp. CA047B. The sequence goes on along the minus strand of NZ_RAWD01000176.1, from coordinate 17,314 downwards.
CCCATCGTGCGGAACACGACGGCGGGGCTGGGAGGCATCCCGTGGGAGGTGCGCGAGTCCGCGGAGGCGCTGGGCCTGCCGGCGCGAGCGCGGCTGTGGCGCATCGAGCTGCCCATGGCGGCGCCGTCCATCCTCGCGGGCATCCAGACGGCGGCGGTCATCAACGTGGGCACGGCCACGCTGGGCGCGCTGGTGGGCGCGGGCGGCTACGGCCAGCCCATCCTCACCGGCATCCGCCTGGACAACGTGGGGCTCATCCTGGAGGGCGCCGTGCCGTCGGCGGTGCTCGCGCTGCTCGTCAGCGGCCTGTTCGAGCTGGTCGCGCGGGCGATGGTGCCCCGGGGGCTGCGCGTGCGGGGGTAGGGCCTCGCTACACCGGCTCCACGCTGGACGCGGGGGCCGGGGAGGGTTCGAAGCGCGGCGCATCCTCCGCGAGCCCCGCCGCGCACAGCCGCACCACGCACATCCACACGCAGTCGGCGAGCAGCAGGTGGATGAGCTGCATCGCCACCGGGGCCAGCAGCACCAGGTTGATGACGCCCGCGCACAGCTGCGCGACGTACATGCCGGTGAGCAGCAGGGACGCGCGCTTCACCTCCGGCGACGGTCGCAGCCGGGTCACCCACCGGCCCACCAGCACCAGCAGCGCGCCCAGGCCCACCGCGAACACCGGGTGCAGCACGCGCAGGCGCAGGAGCACGTGCGCCGTCTCCGACATGTCCTGGCGCAGGCCGTCCGCGAGGCTGGTCGCGGGGAACAGCGTGTCGCCCAGCGCGGCCACCGCGCCGCTGACGCCCAGCACGCCCATGCCGGCCACCGCCAGGCCCAGCATCACGGCCACCGTGCCCTGGCCCTTGAGCACCATGCGCGCCCGGCCAGCAGCGGCCCACACCACCAGCGTCTGCGCGCCCACGAGCAGGAAGGTGTTGGTCAGGTGCACGCCCATCCACACCGCGCGCCACAGGGACGCGTTCTGCGCCACGTACTTGAGCAGCACGATGCCCGCGCCCACGAGTCCTTCGGTGAGCATGAAGAACAGCGCCCAGCCCGCGGCGTGCCGGGCCGGGTGGCCCTTGGGGACGGCGCGCCGGGCCCACACGTAGAGGGCGACGGCGAGCACCGTGGCCAGGCCGCTGGTGAGCCGGTGGGTGTATTCGATGAGGGTCTGGAGGGTGGGGGCGCGGGGCACCACCTCGCCGTTGCAGACGGGCCAGTGGTCGCCGCAGCCCGCGCCGGAGCCGGTGGCCCGCACGAACGCGCCCCAGAGGATGACGCCCAGCGTGTAGACGAGGACGCCCTGACTGAACCACTGGAAGCGGCGGGACGCGGCGGGATGGGTCATCGTGCCTGAGCAACTACCGCATCCCACCCGGGCAGGCCACCGCGCGAGGCCATCCGGCTGTCGGCTGCCCGCCATGCCCCCAACACCCGGCCTTATGGCGCCGGGTCGGACAGTCCCCAAGCCTGGGAGAAGTTGTTAGCGTCACCGCGTGCCCCGAGACCGCGAAGCGCCGCCTGCCTCCCCGTCCTCCCCCGATGCGGCCGAGCGCCTGCGTCGTCTGGAGGCGGCCATCGAGGAAGGCCGCGCGCGCAAGGACGCTGCCCTGGAGGCGTGGGTGCGCCGGATGGGTCGCCTGCCCACCGACAAGGAGCGCGACCGCTGGGAGCGCGAATGGGAGCGGGGCGCGGAGCAGGAGCGTCGCCGGTGGGAGAAGCAGTGGGAGCGCGAGTCGAAGGACGCCCTGCGCCGCGCGGAGCGGCAGTCCAAGCGCGAAGCCTACGTCTCCCAGCAGCAGGCGTACCGGAATGCGAAGCGCGCGGAGAAGGAGGCCCGTGAGGCGGCCTCGCGCAACCCGGTGGTGGGCGTGGGGCAGCTCATCGTGGCGCTGGCGTGCGTGGCCACCGTGGTCCGCTTCCCGCACCAGTACTGGTGGCTGCTGTTCGTGGCGCTGGGGTTCTTCAAGGGGGCCGCGAAGCACCTGCGCGCGCACAACAACCCGCTGCTGACGCGCGTGGAGGAGCCGGAGGCCCCGGTGCTGCCCGTCGCGCCGAAGGTGCCCGAGGCGCCGAAGGATCCGCGCCTCGTCCGCGTGGATGCGGTATGCGAGAAGCTGCTGGCGGAGTTCCGCGCGGCGCCGGGTGTGTTGCAGGAGTTCGTGCGTTCACCCGACCGCACCGTGCAGGACCTGCGCAAGAGCTGCCACGAATTGCTGCGCCGCGAGCGGGAGCTGCGCACGGTGGCCACGCCGGAGGACGTGCGGCGGCTGGGCGAGGAGCGCAAGACGCTGGAGACGCGCTGGGCCTCGGAGGAGGACAGCGTGGTGCGCGACCGGCTGCGCGCGGCGTTGCAGGTGCTGGACGAACAGGTGCGCCAGCGCGCGGAGCTGACCAAGGCGGCGGACCGCCTGGAGGCCGAGTACACGAGGCTGGCCTACACGCTGGAGAACCTCTACGCGCAGGTGGTGCGGGCGCGCTCGGCGGACACCGCGGACGCGGACGTGGCGGGCGCGGGCCTGCGTCGCAGCGTGGAGCAGCTGGGCGCGGAGGTGGACGCCGTCACCGAAGCGCTGGAAGAGGTGCACGGCGCGCCCATGGATGGCAGGGTGCGCACGCGCTAGTTCGGGCTGCTACTCGGCCGCGTGCTTCACCGGGGGCGAGCCTCCGGATGGTCCGGAGATGCGCACCGTCTTCGCGTTGACGAACTCCCGGATGCCCAGGTCCGCCAGCTCGCGGCCATGGCCCGAGTGCTTCACGCCGCCGAAGGGCAGGCGCGCGTCGGATGCGACGAGCGCGTTGACGAACACCATGCCGGCCTCGATGCCGTCGATGAACCGGCGCTGTTCGGCGGCGTCCTGCGTCCACACGCTCGCACCCAGGCCGAACGGGGTCGCGTTGGCCAGCTCCACGGCGTGCTCCAGGTCGCGGGCGCGCAGCAGCGTGGCGACGGGGCCGAAGAGCTCGTCATGGAACGCGGGCGCCTGGGGCGGCGGGTCCGCCAGCACGGTGGGCGGATAGAAGTTGCCGGGGCCGCCCTGGGGTTTGCCGCCCAGGAGCAGCCGGGTGCCGGCCTTCACGCTGGCCTGCACCTGGGCGTGCAGGCCCTCCAGGATGCCGGCCGTGGCGAGCGGACCCACGTCCGTCCTGGGGTCCATCGGGTCTCCGACGACCATGGTCTTCATGCGCTCCACGAAGCGGCGCTCGAAGTCCTTGGCGATGGGCTCCGCGATGATGAAGCGCTTGGCGGCGATGCAGGACTGGCCGTTGTTGATGAGGCGCGCGGACACGGCGGTCTCCACGGCCTTGTCCAGGTTCGCGCTGGGCATGACGATGAATGGGTCGCTGCCGCCCAGCTCCAGCACGACCTTCTTGATGGCCTTGCCGGCGGCGGCGCCCACGGCGCGGCCCGCGCCTTCGCTGCCGGTGAGCGTCACGGCCTTGACGCGCGGATCCTCGATGACGCGGTTGACCTCCGCGGTCTCGATGAACAGGGATTGGAAGGCGCCCTCGGGGAAGCCGGCGTTGAGGAAGACCTCCTCCAGGGCGAGCGCGCACTGGGGCACGTTGGAGGCGTGCTTGAGCAGGCCCACGTTGCCGGCCATGAGGGCGGGGGCGGCGAAGCGGACGACCTGCCAGAAGGGGAAGTTCCACGGCATGATGGCGAGCACGGCGCCCAGGGGCTGGTAGCGGACGAAGGCGGTGTCGCCATCCACGTCGATGGGCACATCGCGCAGGAGCTTCTCCGCGCGGGTGACGTAGTAGCGGCACGCGGTGGCGCTCTTGCGGGACTCGGCCTTCGCGGCCTCCAGCGGCTTGCCCATCTCTTCCGTCATGAGGTGGCCGAAGCGGTCGGCTTCCACCTCCAGGATTTCAGCGGCGCGGCGCATCCACCGGGCGCGGTCGGCGAAGGACGTCTCGCGGTAGGTGCGGAACGTGTCCGCGGCCCGTTGCAGCTTGCGCTCCAGCTCCTCGGATGAGAGTGCCTCGAAGGTGCGCAGCGTCTTGCCCGTGGTGGGGCTGATGGTGGCGATGGCCATGTGCGGGTGCCTCCCAGGTGAGAGCGTCCCCGGGTGATAGCAGCCCCTCCGCCGCAGACAACGCCGACCGCGCCCGAGCGTACGCCTCAGGACGTGTGCTCAGGATTTCAGGATGACAGGCGACAGCGCATCCGACCTGAGCGCCGAGATGAAGGCGCCGAGGTTATCGGCCAGGGGGTGGAGGTTGTTCTCGCCCACTGGGGCATGCGCGTCCCAGTAGAAGACCCTTCCCGCATCGGCGCCCGCCACCGACAGGCAGATCTTGTCCGCGCCCTCAGTCGTCGCGATGGGTAGTAGCCCATGCGGAATGCGCTCCTGGAAGACCTCCAGGTTCCAATCGAGGTTGCAGGACTCGACGGGGTCCTTCAGTCCGAAGAACAGGTGGATCCGGCCAAGTGGGTTCCCCTTGAGCCCGTGGATCTTGAAGAGATCGCGCTCCGGCCTTCCGCCGTTGGTGGCCAGGAGGAACTCTCGAAGCGTGTGTGGGAGCTTGAACCCGCACCGTTGTTCAAATGAACGGAGGTCGTCCTCGCTCAGCGGCGGTCCGCCCTCGGTTGTTCGCACCAGCTGAGCCATCATGGACCTCCTGAGAAGCCGCCTGTATGCCCTGTCCGGGCGTGGATGGCTGTAGGAACCAGCTGCAGGGTCGTCCGGTCCTGATGGTGATGCCAGGTCATTCCCTTGGGTGTCTCTCTCAGGCCTGCTGCCTTGTTCGCGGCGGCAAAATCTCCAGCTCGAGACCCGGTGTACTCAAGTCTCACCTCGGCCTTGACGACCCCTGCTGCCTTGAAGTCAGGGTAGCCTTCCGCATCGAAGGGAACGCCCGTCACGGGGTGACGTTGACCCGCGAGATGCGCGTTCCGGATGGGCGTATCGGTCGCGGCTCCATTCGTGGAAGAGCCTTCTCGGATCCCGCCCCGTCCTGCCGCGGTCTTCGTCGGATGAGGTCTTGTCCGTCCTGGGTTCGCCTCCGCCAACAGTGCTTGCGCCTTCGCCGCGTTGCCCTGGGCTTCATACAGCGCAAGTACCCCTGCCTCGCCCCATTCGGCCGCGACGTAGGCGTTCTCTCGACTGGCACGGAGGTATTTGAGCAGGTCGCGAGCGGCGTCGATGCCCAGGCGCTCTTCGAGGCCTCCCAGCACCGCTTTCAATCCAGTCAGATCGAGCACCGGCTTCTGGAGTCGTGGCACCTGGAGAAGGGCACGCGCGCCCTTGCTGCCTGAGTACAGCGCGACCATCAGCGCCGCCGGTGCCAGCTCGCGCGTGGCCTGCTCATACCTTCCCGCTGCCAGCGAGGTCGCTCCGTGAGCTGTTCCTTCCACGAGATGGAAGAAGCCCAGGGGCACGCCAAACGTCAGGTGATCGAAGCTCCCCGACACCACGCTGGCCGGCGAGAAGTGCCGCTCCATGAGAGACCGCTCCACTTCATCGAGCGCCTGCCTGTAGGGAGAAGGGAGCTGCCCGTGCTTCGCGGAAAGGTCCAGATAGCGGGCCCCTGAACTCATCTCGCTGCTGGAGAGTGCATCCCGGCCGGCTCGGCCCAGACCTCGGAAGACATCACCGGTTCGCTCGGCACGCTCTGGGTGTTCCTCAAGTATCACGCCTCGCTGGCGCAACTGCTCGCGGGCCGTGGGCATGGCTCCCAGCGTCTCCGCGAGTTGCTTGTCCCGGGCCAGCAGGTCGAGCACTGCGCGCAGCTCGTCATCGAACGCGGAGTGGATGATGAAGAGTGCGAAGACCTCGGTCCTGGCCACGCCGAAGCGTTCCGTGCCGCTGACGAGAAAGGCCGCGCGCTTTCGATTGAGGACCCGGGCGGCCTTTGCATCCAGAGGACCCAGGGCCCCGAGTCGGACGGCGTCCCAGTCATTCATGGACTCCACCAGCCGAGGCATGTCCAGACCCCGCTGCATGGCAACGAATGCAGCGGGCGATGCGCACGTCAGGAAGGGCGCCAGGACCTCCGCTCTGGAGTCCGGGTCGGGCCAGTCGAGAGGTAACTCCTGACCGTGACAGTCCGTGGTGACTGCATCGCCCGAGCCTTGGGTCACCCATGAACTGTCAGGGTCGGGACCCAGCGGAGATGAGACACAGCTCGTGGTCAGTAGCGCGAGGCACGCCAGGACCATCCACCTGGGCTGGGGGGCCCGATGTCTCCTCTCACGCATCTGGATTCCTGGATGAAGGACTGTGCGACCGTCCCTGGGTGATAGCAGCCCCGTCTCTGGATGCCATGACCGAACGATGACGGAACCACCGGCTGCCCACGGCCAACGCCTTCCCGGGCCCGTGGTCCCATGGTGCCCGGTTCGCAAGGACAGACATGGAGGCTGTGCATGGGAATGGCCGTGGGAGGCCGGGGCGGAGTGAAGGCCGAGATCAACCTCACACCCCTGGTGGACGTGGTGCTGGTGCTGCTGATCATCTTCATGGTGGGTGCCCCCATGGACGAGCAGGGTAAGGACGTCACCCTTCCCACCGCCGCGCAGGGTGAGCACCGCGACACCCCGCCGGAGCCGCTCATCTTCTCCCTCACCGCCGACAAGGCCCTGTTCGTCGGGACCGAAGCGCTCCCCGACGCCTCACACCTGCAGGACCGCGTCCGCGAGGAACTGCTCGCGCACCCCGAGCGTCGCCTGCTCCTCAAGGCGGACGAAACGCTGACGTGCGGCGACGTGCTCGAGGTCCTCCAGCGTTCGCGAGACGCGGGCGCATTGAAGGTGTCCCTGGGTGTCGCCGTGAAGAAACCGCACTGAGGACCCATCGCCATGCGCTCCAAACGCCAGTTCCTGGTGAAGCCGCAGTCCGCCCTCCAATCCGACATCAACGTCACGCCGCTGGTGGACGTGGTGCTGGTGCTGCTCATCATCTTCATGGTGGTGACGCCGCTGATGCGCCGCGAGTTCATGCTCCAGCTCCCTTCGGCGGAGGCCCCCCTCACCAACGCACCACCGTCGAAGGAGCTGTCCCCGGGCCTCGTGCGGCTCACGGCGGAAGGGACACTGCTCCTGGAAGGGGAGGCCGTGAGCGAAGCGGACTACGTGCCGCGCCTGCGCCGCTTCCTGGAAGCCCGTCCCCGGGGACAGCGCGGCCTGTTCTTCCAGCCCGACGCGCGGGCGCCGTACGCGCGGCTGGTGGTGGCGCTCGACGGAGCGAAGGCTGCTGGGGCGGAAGGGCTGGGGCTCGCGGTGGAGTCCCCCTGAGCCGGGCCTGGGACCTGGAGCCTGTCCGACACTCCCGCGCGAAAGCCGGTGGCGGGCTCCGGGTCCACGTCCTATGTCACGGCCATGTTACGCGGGCCGTGGCGGTGGTTGTCGGGTTGGGACGTGATGGTGACGCGGCCGCTGGCGCTGCTGTTGCTGGTGGTGGCGTGCGTCCTGGGGTTCGTCGCCCTCTCCGACGAGGTGCATGAAGGCGAAACCCAGGACATCGACGAGCGCATCGTGCGCTCCCTGCGCCGCGAGGAGGACCCCGCGATGCCCCGGGGCCCGTGGTGGCTCGCGGAGACCGCCCGGGACGTGACGTCGCTGGGCGGCGCGCCCGTGCTGTCGCTCATCACCGTGGCCGTGTGCGGCTTCCTGCTGGTGGCCCGGCGCTACCGCACGTCCCTGTTCGTCTTCAGCGCCACCGCGACAGGGTGGCTGCTCAACGGCGTGCTGAAGAACGTCTTCCACCGCCCCCGGCCCTCGGTCGTGCCCCACCTCACCGAGACCATGTCCACCAGCTTCCCCAGCGGCCACGCGATGCTGTCCGCCATCACGTACCTCACCCTGGGCGCGCTCCTGGCCCAGTTCGCCGAGCAGCGGCGCGTGAAGGTCTACATCCTGTCCGTCGCCCTGCTGCTGTCCGTGCTGGTGGGCTGCACCCGCGTCTACCTGGGCGTGCACTACCCCACCGACGTGCTGGGCGGCTGGGTGGCCGGCCTCGCCTGGTCCCTGCTCGTCACCGTGGCCGCCCGGAACGTGCGCCGCAGAAGCCCCGCGCTGCGCGAAGAGGCCCGCCGGCCGGTGGAATGAGCCTTGCGCCGAAGTCCGCCACGCATGAAGAAAGAGCCCCCACCTCCGCCGCCTCGCGCGTAGGGTCCGCGTCCTCCGTGTCCTCCTCCCAAACACAGCCCCGCCGTCCGCTCCCGCCCGTCCCCCCGAGGCGCGGATGATCCAGGGCTGGCTGTGGCGGCTGGGACTGGGACGCGGCCGCGTCCCCATCTTCTACGACGAGGCGTACCGCCTGCCCCTGTCCGGCATCGAGTCCTCCGTGGGCATCGAGCCGCGCAGCACCGACTTCACCACCTGGTACCTGCTGGAGTCCGGCGTGGTGCGCCCCGCGGACGTCCGTCACCCCGTGCCGGTGTCCTACGCCCAGCTCGCGCGCGTGCACGATGCCCGCTACCTGGAGTCCCTCTCCGACCCGGCCACGCTCGCGCGCATCTACGCCACCGACCCGTCCGAAGTCCCCGTGGACGCGCTGCTGGACTCCGTGCGGCTCGTGTGTGGCGGGACGCTCGGCGCGGCCCGGCTGGCCGTCGCCCGGCAGGGCCCCGTGGTCAACATGGCCGGCGGCTTCCACCACGCGCGACCGGAGCGGGGCGGCGGCTTCTGCACCGTCAACGACATCGCCGTGGCCGTGGCGGACCTGCGCGCCGCGGGCTTCGACGGCTCCGTGGCCGTGCTGGACCTGGACGCGCACCCGCCGGACGGCACCGCCGCGTGTCTGGCCGGCCAGCCGAAGGTGTGGATCGGCTCCGTGTCCGGCAGCGACTGGGGCACCCTGCCCCCGGGCGTGGACGAGACGCGTGTGCCGGATGGCTGCGACGACGCCACCTACGTGCAGAAGGTGAAGGACCTGCTGTCGCGGATGCCCCCCTCCGACCTCACCTTCGTCATCGCCGGGGGCGACGTGCTGCGCGGGGACCGCTTCGGGCGCGTGGGCATCACGCTCGCGGGCGCGCGCAAGCGGGATGTCGCCATCGCCTCCGCGCTCCGGGGCCGCGCCAGCGTGTGGCTGCCCGGCGGCGGCTACCATGCTGAATCCTGGAAGCTGTTCGCGGGCACGGTGCTGGGGCTCGCGGGCCTGGGCCACCAGCGCATCACCGCGCGCTACGACCCCCTGAGCGCGCGCTTCCGGCGCATCGCGCACCTGCTCACCCACGAGCCGGGCTCCGGCTCCGGACTCGCGCCCGGCGAGGAGCCCCTCACGCTGGAGGACCTGGAGGGCCCGCTGCGGCTGGGCCCGGAGGTGCAGCCGCGCGTGCTGGGCCACTACACGGCGCAGAGCATCGAGTACGCGCTCTTCCGCTACGGCCTGCTCTCGTACACGGAGCGCCTGGGCTACAGCCGCCTGCGCGTGGAGGTGTCCTCCACCGGCGGCACCGGCGACCGCATCATGGTGCTGGGCCACGCGGGCGGCCGCGAACACCTGCTGTCGGACTCGGTGCTGGAGAAGAAGGTCCTCCAGGGGGAGACCTTCCTCTTCGCCAACTGGCTGAGCCTGCGCCACCCGCGCGCGCGCTTCAGTGACACGCGCCCGCAGCTTCCCGGCCAGGAGGTGCCCGGCCTGGGCCTGTCGCGCGAGACGACGGAGGTGCTGCTCACCATGGCCCAGCGCCTGGACCTCGCGGGGCTGGCCTTCCGGCCCATGTGGTACCACCTGGCCTTCGTCGCCCGGGGCCGCTTCCGCTTCTCCACCCCGCAGCGCCAGGGTCGCTTCGAGGCGCTGATCCGGGACCTGTCCGGCCTGCCCCTCGTGGAGGCCACCCGCGCCGTGGCCGAGGGGCGCGTGCGCCTGGACGGCCAGCCGTACCCGTGGGAGCCGGACGACATGCTCTGCCGCCTGCAGCCCGTGCCCATGGACGCGGAGGCCGTGGCCCAGGAGCGCGAGCGCTGCCACTTCACCGTGGTGCCCGCCGCCTCCTGATGCCGTGGTAGTCAGGGCCCGTGGATCTCCAAGCGCAACGCCGCCAACAGCACAAGCTGCGGTTGTCCTGGATGCCGTGGCTCTACTTCGTCCTCAAGCCGCGCCACCACGAATGGGCCCACGCGTGGCAACGCGAGGTGCAGGACCGTCTGCGCGAGCTGGAGACCGTCGAAATCGCCGAAGGGTGCTTCGTCGCCCCGGAGGCGCGCATCTTCGCGGAGCCCGGGCGCACCGTGCGCATTGGACCCGGGTGCAGCATCGCCGCGGATGTCTTCATGCACGGCCCGGTGGAGCTGGGCCCCCACGTCAGCCTCAACGCGCGCGTCAGCCTGGATGGCGGCGTGGCCGGCATCCGCATCGGGGAGGGCACCCGCATCGCCAGCGGCGCCACGCTCTACGCGTTCGACCACGGGCTCGCGCCGGACCGCCCCGTGCGCGGGCAGCCCGTCACGTCGAAGGGCATCGTGATCGGTCAGGATGTCTGGGTGGGCGCCAACGCCGGCATCACCGACGGCGTCACCGTGGGCGACCACGCCGTGGTCGGAATGGGCGCCATCGTCACCCGCGACGTGCCCCCCTGGGCCATCGTGGGAGGTTCGCCTGCTCGCCTGCTTGGTGACCGCCGACAGCGGCCCCGCTCTGGAATCACGGGGGGTTGGGAGCCTCCGGATACTGAGGGGAATCCCTGAGTACCGGGCGGGTCCATTGACTTTGAAACATTCGAGAGACTTATGCTTCAGGTCACGGTGAAACGGAGAGGGGACGCCGGCCCGGGCGTACTGGCTGGGTTGTCCTCTTATTCAGGGATGTATCCGTCTCATCCGTGAAGGAGGCCGCGGTGTCGCAGGAGCAACGCGAAACGGGGATCGGCGGCGCGCCCGGACAGGCTTCCATGGCCGGCGACGTCGTGGACACCCGCCGCTTCCAGCGCGCCGGCTCCCTGCTGCGCGAGGTGGTCTTCGAACTGGACGCCGCGGGCCGGCTGGTCCTGACCTGCCTCGCCTGGGAGCGCCTGGTGGGCGTGCCCGCGGAGGCGTGGAAGGGCCGCCCGCTGGTGGACCTGTTCCATCCGGAGGACCGGGATCAGGCGCGCGCGCTGCTGCGCACGGCCGTCGCCCGCGCGGAGTCACCGGCGCGCCTGGAGTTGCGGCTCGCGGGGGGGACGCAGCCCCGCTGGGTGGAGGTGTCCGCGTCCGGCGACCCGGAGCGCCTGGGCGGGGTGCTGGGCACGCTGGTGGACGTCACCCCGCGCAGGCTCGCGGAGGAGGCCGCCGCCACGCGCGAGCGCTATCTGGGCGCCATGGTGGAGGTGCAGCGGCGGCTGCTCGCGCCGGAGTCCACGGGCGACCTGTACAACGCCATCCTGGAGCCGCTGGGCCATGTGGCGGGCGCCAGCCGCGCCTATGTCTTCGAGTTCCACCGCGACGGCGCCGGCCGGATGCTCCAGTCCCAGCGCGCGGAGTGGGCCGCGGTCGGGGTGTCGCGCGAGCTGGAGAGCCCGGACACGCAGGCGTGGCCGGTGGACGAGGCCTTCCGGCTGGGCCAGTGGATGGAGCTGTCTCGCGGCGAACCGGTGCAGGGCCCTCCGGAGGCCTTCGGCGAAGGCACGACGCCGGTGCTGCTGGCGCAGGGCATCCGCGCGCTGCTGGTGCTGCCCCTGACGGTGCACGGGGAGTTGTTCGGCTTCATCGGCTTCGACAACTGTGACGAGGCCCGGCTGTGGTCGCCCGTGGAGCTGAAGCTCTTGTCCGGCGCCGCGGGCGCGCTGTCGCTGGCGCTGGAGCAGCACACCGCGGATGCGCTGCGCGTGCGCACGGAGGCCACGCTGCGCCGCACCGAGGCGGGCTTCCACCTGCTCATCGAAGGCTTCCCGGACCCCGTGGTGGTGCACACGACGGACGGCATGCTCCTGTCGGTGAACCCGGCCATGGCCCGCTACCTGGGCTACCAGGATCCCGCCGAGCTGCTGGGCCGGCACCTGCTGGGGCTGGTGCGGCGCGAGGACCAGGAGGTGGCGCGCCGCCACCTGGAGGACGCGCAGGACGGAGGGCTCGCGGCCCGCTCGCACGAGGTGCCGCTGGTGCGCCGCGACGGGCAGGTGGTGAGCGCGGACCTGGTGACGCTGGGGGTGCTCTTCGACGGGGTGCCCGCGCGCGTGACGGTGGCGCGCGACTTCACCGAGCGCAAGCACATGCAGGCGCAGCTCATGCTGGGTGACCGGCTGGCGTCCATGGGCATGCTGGCCGCGGGCATCGCGCACGAACTGAACAACCCGCTGTCCTACGTGCTGTCCAACCTGGAGTTCCTGCACCGCGCGCTGGGCCCCATGCCCCGCCCCCTGGGCGCCGAGGAACTGCTGGAGTACCAGCAGGTGCTGGACGACGCGCGCGAGGGCTCGGAGCGGATGCGGCAGATCGTCCGCCAGCTCAAGGTCTTCTCCCGCGTGGATGATTCGCACGACGAACCGGTGGACGTGCACCGCGTGCTGGACTCCGTGACGCAGATGGCGGCCAGTGAGATCCGCCCGCGCGCCCGGCTGGTGAAGCAGTACGGCGTCGTGCCGGCGGTGCGCGCCAACGAGGGCAAGCTGTTCCAGGTGTTCCTCAACCTGGTCATCAACGCCGCGCACGCGATTCCGGAGGGCTCCACGGAGGAGCACGAAATCCGCCTCATCACCCGCGTGGAGGGTGGCCAGGTGGTGGTGGACGTGCGCGACACCGGGCGCGGCATCGCGCCGGAGCACCTGCGCCGCATCTTCGACCCGTTCTTCACCACCAAGGCGCCAGGCCAGGGCACCGGCCTGGGCCTGTCCATCTGCGACACCATCGTGCGCGCGCTGGGCGGCAGCATCAGCGTGGAGTCCGCTCCGGACCACGGCGCCACCTTCCGCGTGGTGCTGCACTCCACGGCGCGCGCTGCCAGCCCCGCCCGCGTGGCCTGAAGTCTCACCGGGCCCGCGCGCAAGGCCCTGCGTGGAAGCAGGCCCCCGTGCCGCTGCCGCGAAATGGACTGAAACCGCCGCACTCCCGTGTTCGAGTGTGGTGCGTCGGACGGCCTGCCCTCGCGGGGGCTGCCTTCTTCGGGGCAAGGAGTCCACCCTGGGGCCTCCATCGCGGAGAGGGATGGCCCGCCCGCCGCCGCCTTGCCCGAGGGCCCTGGCCCTGACGGCCCTGGAGGATGTCATGCGCACGCCGACCGCCCGCTTTGCTCCCGTGCTGGGGTTGCTGCTGGGCACCGTGCTGGCGCTGGGGCCGGGCCTGCCGACGGCGCGCGCGGCGACGCCCGCGACCGCGACGGAGGCCTGCTCCAACTCCGCGACCTTCCTGATGGGCGCGGCGCGCTCCGACATCACCGGCCCCGCGGCGGAGGTGGGGATGATGGGCTACGCGCAGGTGGCGCAGAAGACGGAGGGCATCCACCTGCGGCTGTATTCGCGCGCGTTCGTCATCGCCTCGCCGTGCAACGGACGCCGCGTGGCCTTCGTCAGCGCGGACCTGGGCGAGCTGTTCCAGGCGGTGAAGCAGCAGGTGGTGGAGCGGCTGCGCGCGAAGCTGGGGGACGTGTACTCCGACGACAACGTGCTCTTGAGCGCCACGCACACGCACTCGGGGCCGGGCGGCCTCAGCCACTACACGCTCTACAACCTGACCACCTTCGGCTTCGTGCCGCAGAACTTCGAGGCCATCGTCTCCGGCATCGTGGACTCCATCGTCCGCGCCAACGCGCGGCTGGCCGAGGGCTCGCTGCGCCTGGCCTCGGGGGACCTGCGCGGCGCGAGCGCCAACCGCTCCCCCCAGGCCTACCTGCGAAACCCCGAGTCCGAGCGCGCCCGCTACCCGGACGACGTGGACCCCCGCATGACGCTGCTCCGGTTCACGCGCGCGGACGGACACGAGGTGGGGCTCATCAACTGGTTCGCCGTGCACGCCACGTCCTTCGGCAACACCAATCCCCTCATCAGCGGCGACAACAAGGGGCTGGCCTCGCGCTACTTCGAGGCGGGGGAGGGGGGGCTGCTTCCCGGAGGGCCGGACACCTTCGTCGCGGCCTTCGCCAACGCGAACGAGGGCGACGTCACGCCCAACCTCTTGGGCGGCACGAACGGCGGCGGCGCGAACGACTTCGAGGACGCGGCCCTGGCCGCGCGCAAGCAGTACGACTTCGCCGCGCACCTGTGGGCCACCGCCGCGATGCCGGTGCTGGGCGGCGTGGACTACCGGCACACCTACGTGAAGATGGACGCGGTGGAGGTTGCGCCCGCGTTCACGGACGGCACGCGACAGCGCACGTGTCCGGCGTCCATCGGCGTGTCCATGCTGGCGGGCGCGGAGGACGGCCCCGGCTTCGGCGCGGAGGGCGCCACGTGCGAGTCCGTGCACGACCTGTGGAACCAGTTCACCTGCTCGGTGGTGACCACGCCCTGTCAGGCGGAGAAGCCCATCGTGCTGGAGATGGGCACGATGAAGCCCTATCCGTGGACGCCGGAGGTGCTGCCCCTGCAACTGGTGACGGTGGGGCCGCTGGCGCTGGTGGCCGTGCCCTTCGAGCTCACCACCATGGCGGGCCGGCGGCTGCGCGACACGGTGCTCGCGCAGTTGCAGGGCTCGGGGGTGACGGACGTGGTCATCGCGGGGCTGTCCAACGCGTACTCGGGCTACGTGGCCACGCGCGAGGAGTACGCGCGCCAGGACTACGAGGGCGCGTCCACGCACTTCGGACCGTGGACGCTGGCGGCGCTCCAGCAGTCCTTCACCGGCCTCGCCGGCGCGCTGCGCGACGGGACGCCGGTTCCACCGGGGCCCACGCCCCGGGATTTGCGCAAGGCGGTGGTGGGCCTGCAGCCCGGCGTGGTGTTCGACGACAAGCTCTTGTGGGTGGACTTCGGTGACGTCGCGGAGGAGGCGAAGCCCGCGTACGCGCGGGGCGACACGGCGAGCGCCACCTTCTGGGCGGGGCATCCACGCAATGACTTGAAGACGGGCGGCACGTACCTGCGCGTGCAGCGGCGGCTGGCGGACGGGACGTGGTTGGACGTGGCGCACGACGGGGAGGGCGGCGCGCTGTACCACTGGCGGCGCGAGTACTGCGTGCCCACGCTCGCGTGTTCACTGGTGCGGATCGACTGGCCCATCCCGGCGGACACGGCGCCGGGCACCTACCGGCTGGTGCACGAGGGCAACTGGAAGTCCGGCTGGGACGGGCGCGTGCACCCCTATTCGGGGAACTCGCGCCCGTTCACCGTGCGGTAGCGGGCGTCAGTCGCAGGAGCCGTCGGCGTTGCACCGCTTGTCGCACTTCTTGCAATCCGTGCCGTTCTTGCCGCACTGGTTCTTGTCCCTGCCGTCCAGGCAGCTGTTGCCATCGCAGCAACCCGCGCAGGTGGACGGGTCACAGCGGCACACGCCGTCCATGCACGCGAGTCCCGGGCCGCATGCGCCGCCGAAGCCGCAGATGCACCGGCCCGCGAAGCATGACCCCGCGTTGGCGCCGCACGCCGGGCCGTTGCCGCAACCGCAGGTGCCCTGCGCGGTGCAGGTGTCGGCCTTGAGGGTGGAGCAGTCCGAGCACGCCACGCCCCCCGCGCCACAGGTGCGGAAGGTGGCGCTGGTGCACACGCCGTCGCGACAACAGCCGTTCTTGCAGTCCAGGCAGAAGGTGCCCGAACCGCCGTCCGACGTCCCGCCATCCGGATTCGTTCCGGAGGCGAGCCGGACGGTGACCTCCACCTCGTAGCCGTCGCGCACGGTGGCGCTGGCCTCGCCGGTGGCGAGCACGGTGCCATTGCGCAGGCCCTCCACGCGCACGGTGGCCTGGGCGCCGTTGGCGGCGTCGGTCAGGAGGACGCGGAAGGTCTCGCCGCTCTGGAGGGTGCGGTCCGCGGTCTCGGGAATCATCGACGCGGGCACGTCCATGCCGCCCGCCACGGTGCCGGAGACACGCAGCTGGGTGAGGTTCAGCGAGGGTTCGAATTCAGTGGTGACGAAGAGCGCGGTGCCGGCCGCAGCGGCCGGGTCGCGGCAGGCGGCGAGCGCCACCAGCGACAGCAGGCCACTGGCCAGGAGGAGGCGGACGAAGGCCCGGCCGGGTGTTGCTCCTACGATGATCATGATGGCGCGCAGGGTAGCGACTTCCCGCCGTGACGCGAAACGCGCATCGGGGACGGGATGCCGGGCGTTGAGCAGCGGACGCTCATACGCGGTGTCCGGTGCGCTCCTCGTCGGTGCTTCTCGCGTGGCATCGGAAGCGGGAAGGTCGCAGCATGGGAGAGCGTGCGCGAGGAGGCGGCAACGGCATGGTGGTCATCGTCATGGGCGTTTCGGGCACCGGGAAGTCCACGGTGGGCAGGGCGCTCGCGGACCGGTTGGGGTGGACCTTCGAGGACGCGGACGACCTGCACTCGGCGGAGAACCGTCGGAAGATGGCCTCGGGCACCCCACTGACGGACGCGGACCGGCAGCCCTGGCTGGTGCTCCTTCGCGCGCGCCTGGAGAAGGCGCTCGCGCACGACGAGCCCCTGGTGCTGGCGTTCTCCGCGCTCAAGCGCGGCTACCGCGAGCAGCTCATGATGGACGCGGCGCGCGAGCGCTGGGTGTACCTGCACGCTCCCGCGGAGGTCATCCAGGCGCGGCTCCAGCACCGCGTGGGACACTTCATGCCGGCCGCGCTGCTCGCCAGCCAACTGGCCGCGATGGAGCCGCCGGAGGACGCGCTCTCCGTGGACGTGACGCCGCCACCGGACGTGGTGGTAGAGCGCATCCTGGACGGGCTGGACCTGGGACCCGACGCGAAGCGCGAGTAGCCCGCTTCAGGACACCGGGTGTTCGACGGTGGCGCCCAGGCGCTCCAGCAGCTCGCGGTACCAGGCGAAGGCGCTGGCGCTGCGGCCCACCAGCTCCTTCGTGCCCCACAGCAGGGTGAGGGTGCGGCGCGTGGTTCCGTCCGTCTTGGTGCGCTGGGCGTCCTTCACCGCGTTGGCGCAGGGGCCCTGCGCATCGAAGAGGCACAGCAGGCCTTCCAGGTCGATCTCCTGACCGGAGGCGTTGAAGACGTAGCGGTCGCCCTGGATGGCGGTGGCGACGCGGAAGGGGGCCTGCGCGCGGTCCAGGTCCACCACGCTGATGGGCAGGCCGCTGTGCAGCGACACGGCATTGCACGCGTCCACCGCGGCGTTGATGGTGGAGAGCGTTCCGTCGCCGGACGCGCGCACCAGGTATTCGGAGGCGGGCTTGCCCCGGCCGGTGGGCTTGTAGCCGCCGTGGCGCAGCAGGTCCCTCACGGCGCCGCGCACGGCGTCGTCGCTCTGGAGGGGAGCGGTGGCGCCGGGCTTGAGGAGGGCCTGCAGCCACTCGGGCGCGGGCAGGTCTCCCAGG
>NZ_RAWD01000175.1:0-20157 GCF_003612065.1 Corallococcus sp. CA047B | reverse complement strand
CCTCCCACCCGTCCAACCCCCCGGAATCCGGGGGCTTCCCGCCTGAGGCACAGGCGGGCGTGCGTCCGCGCGTTCTCCGGCCGGTTTCTGGCCCGGGGAATGTCAGTGGTGGATGCTATGGGCTGAAGGACCTGTCGGGGCGTGTGTCCTCGCGGGTTGTACCTGGCCCTTGGTGGGCCAGGTCTCGGTAGGGAGGAACCATGGCTGGAGGCGTGAACAAGGTCATTCTCATCGGCAATCTCGGCGCGGACCCCGAGGTGCGCTTCACCCCGGGCGGTCAGGCCGTGGCGAACTTCCGCATCGCCACGAGCGAGAGCTGGAACGACAAGAACGGCCAGAAGCAGGAGCGCACCGAGTGGCACCGCATCGTCGTCTGGGGAAAGCTCGCGGAGCTGTGCGGCGAGTACCTCAAGAAGGGACGGCAGTGCTTCGTCGAGGGTCGGCTGCAGACCCGCGAGTGGATGGATAAGGAGAACAAGAAGAACTACACCACCGAGGTCGTCGCCACCTCCGTGACCTTCCTCGGCGGACGTGACGCCGGCGAGGGCTACAGCGGCGGGGCCAGCTCCGGCGGCGCTGGTGGCGGACGCCGGTCGCAGGGCGGCGGCGCCCCCTCGCGCGGCGGGGACGACTACGGCCAGCCGCCCCCCATGGGCATGGACGACGGCGGCATGGGCGGTGGCAACCACGGCGGCGGCGCGGACGAAGACATCCCGTTCTGACGCCCTGGTAGGCACCCCTGAAAAGCGAACCGGCCGCTCCTGGAAGTCAGGGGCGGCCGGTCGTGTTTCCGGGGTCCGAAGGCGACGTCCTGCTCAGCTTCCGACGTCCATGCCTTCCGGGCTGAAGGCCGCGCCGGCGGTGTAGAGGGCGTAGATGCTGCCCCACGCCATGGCCAGCAGGATGAGGAAGATGAGGATGGAGAAGGGCTCGAAGCGGCGCATGGAGCGGTCGCTGGCGAAGATGCCCCAGCCCATGGCGAAGGTCTGCAGGCCGTTGGCCAGGTGGTACGCGGTGCCCAGCGTGCCCAGCAGGTAGACCATCAGCGTGGGGCCGTGGTGGTGCATCTCCCGGGCGATGTCCGCGAAGGGCTCCGCGCCGCCCTCCACCAGCCGGGGGTGCAGGAAGGCCAGCCAGATGTGGGCGCCCAGGAACGCGAGCACGCCCAGGCCGGCCACGCGCTGCACCAGGTACTTCAGGTTGCCGTAGTTGTTGTACTGCAGGTTGTTGGGCTTGAAGCTGAACATGCGCACCAGCCCCCACGCCGTGTGGATGAGCAGGGGCAGCATCACGATGATGAACGTGAACGCCTGGGCGAACGGGTTCGCGTACTGCGTCACCGACTCCTGCCAGGCCGCCGCGCCGCGGAAGGCGGACAGGTTGTCCCACAGATGGTTGATGACCCAGATGCTCAGGGGCACCACGGCGAGGAACGAACCCAGCCGCGATTTCAACAAGGGCGTCCGGTCGGTGATGGCTTCGGCGGTGGCTTGGGTGCTCATCGAGTCTCCAGCGCGGGCACGCGGATGGTGGGGTGGAAGCCCCCGCGCGCCCAAGTCAGGGCCAGGTGCGACGGCCAGGAGGCGGTTTATAGCTGTTCCGTAGCGCGGGCTGGATTTCTTCCGCATTCCAGCGTGCCCGGGCGTGGCAGCCGGGGAACACCGACTCATAAGCCCCGCCGATGCCATCCCCCTGGCCCGGCTGCTGGCAGGCGCGCGGGCGTCCCGTCCCCGCCCCACTTTCATCGGTGGGCACGGACGGGTGCGGCGCGCTAACAAGCCCCCTTATGCCCGATGAGCTTGTCAGTGGATTGTTGAAGGCGTCGGACCTGCGGCTGATGCTGGCCACCACCAGCGTCCTGTCCCGCCAGGCCCGCGCCGCGCACCAGAGCATGCCGGCCTCCGCCGCCCTCCTGTCCCAGGGCCTCACCGCCGCCGCCCTCATGGGCGCGCTCCGCAAGGGCACGGACTCCCGGATCAACCTGCAACTGGAGTGCGACGGCCCCCTGCGCGGCCTCTTCGTGGACGGCGACGCGAACGGCGTGGTGCGCGGCTACGTGAAGAACACGCTGGTGGAGTACGTGGGGACGGAGGGCAGGTACCACTGGCGTCCCGTGCTGGGGAACCACGGCTTCCTGTCCGTGCTGCGCGACCAGGGCGGCGGCGAGTACTACCGCTCGTCCGTGGAGCTGGAGCACTTCGACCTGGTGGCGGACCTGGAGCGCTACTTCCATCAGTCGGATCAGGTGCCCTCGCACCTGCTCATGGCGCAGCTTCCGGGCGTGGTGGACGGCAAGGAGGACCTCCTGGGCACCGTGGTGGGCCTGCTCGTGCAGCCCCTGCCCAACGGGGACAAGGACGCCTTCCAGGCGCTGGGCAACCGCCTCAAGGCGCAGTTCCAGACGGCGGTCCAGGCGCACGCCCAGGATGGGGCGACCACGCTCTTGCGCTCGCTGGTGCCGGAGGCGGACCTGGAGGTGATGTCGCGCTACCCGCTGCGCTTCACCTGTTCGTGCAGCCGCGACCGCGTGAAGCTGGCGCTGCTCGCCATGGGCAAGGAGGAACTCCAGGACCTGCTCGAGAAGGAAGGCCAGGCGGAGGCCACCTGCCAGTTCTGCACGACGCGCTATGTCATCCCGGGCGCGGAGATCTCCCAGATGCTGGCCGAAGGCAGCGTCTGAGCCTCCTGTCTTGAAGACAGACATCCTGGCGGCACCGGGGGATGTCTTCCGCGCGTCACATCCGCCGAGGAAGCAGGCGCGGCGGTTGTGGCGAGGGCGCGGTGCTCGGGATATGACAGGACCGCACCTCACCCGGAGCTTTCGCCGTGGCCACCAAGCGGGCAGCGCCTGGGCCGAAGTCCCAGGACCAGCGCAACCCTTCCCCGAAGTCCCCCTCGCCGTCCGACGCCCAGAAGCAGGGCGCGGAGCGCATCGTTTCCATTCCCAACGACCTGGTGCTCGCGCCCCAGGTGGAGGCCCCGCGCCAACCCACCGGCCGCGACCAGTCCCGCCAGAAGCCCAACGGCGTGGTGGAGCTGTCGTGGGCGGAGTTCGACCGCTCGGTGCAGAAGCTGGCGCGCACCATCCGTCAGAGCTGGGAGCCGCAGGCGGTGGTGGGCGTGGCGCACGGCGGCGTGTACGTGGGCGGGGCGCTCGCGGGGGCGCTCGGCGTCCAGTTCTTCCCCGTGCGCATCAGCCGCCGCAGCCGTGACAAGGCGGACCGGACGAAGAACCGCGCGCTGGACCCCCAGGTGAGCGAGGAGATGCCCCTGGCCATCAAGGGCCTGCGCGTCCTCATCGTGGACGACATCGCGTCCAGCGGGGACACGCTGGAGCTGGCCACGGCGCTCGCGCGCAAGGTGGGCGCGAAGGAAGTGAAGACGGCGTGCCTCGTGGCGCGGCCGGAGGGCTTCACGCCGGACCACGCGGGGATGTCCACCGACTCGCTCTTCGTCTTCCCCTGGGACTACGAGCCCGGGATGGGCGAAGCGCACTTCGACGACGACCCGGACAAGGCCGGCGCCTGAGTCCGCGGGACACCGGAAGGGTGCTGACGCGGCGATGATCATCGGGACTGCGGGGCACATCGACCACGGCAAGACGTCCCTGGTGAAGGCGCTGACAGGCATCGACACCGACCGGCTCCCGGAAGAGAAGCGGCGGGGCATCACGCTGGAGCTGGGCTTCGCGCACCTGCCCCTGCCGGATGGACACGTGGCGGGCGTGGTGGACGTGCCCGGCCACGAGCGCTTCGTGAAGGCCATGGCCGCCGGCGCGGGCGGCGTGGACCTGGCGGTGCTGGTGGTGGCCGCCGACGAGGGCGTCATGCCCCAGACGCGCGAGCACCTGGACATCTGCCGGCTGCTCGGCGTGAAGGC
Source organism: Corallococcus sp. CA047B (assembly GCF_003612065.1). Classification (NCBI taxonomy): domain Bacteria; kingdom Pseudomonadati; phylum Myxococcota; class Myxococcia; order Myxococcales; family Myxococcaceae; genus Corallococcus; species Corallococcus sp. CA047B. Next base: position 16,278 of record NZ_RAWD01000175.1, on the reverse strand, counting down.
GGGCGTCGTCGCGCTCACCAAGGCGGACCTGCTGGAGGCGCTGGGCGACGACTGGCGTGCGCTGGTGGAGGCGGACCTCGCCGCGCTCACCACCGGCACCTTCCTGGAAAAGGCGCCCGTGGTGCCCGTGTCCGCGAGGACGGGCGCGGGCCTCGCGGACCTGAAGTCGGCGCTTGGGCGCGCGGGGGCCACGCTGCCGGCGCGCCCCTCGGAGGGGCCCGCGTTCCTGCCGGTGGACCGGGCCTTCAGCATCAAGGGCTTCGGCACGGTGGTGACGGGCACGCTGCTGTCCGGCTCCCTGGCGGTGGACGACGCGGTGTCGCTGCTGCCCTCCGGTTCCGGGGCCCGGCCGGGGCCGCTGCGCGTGCGGGGCGTGCAGGTGCACGGGCAGCCGGTGGCGCGCGTGGAGGCAGGGCAGCGCGCGGCGGTGAACGTGACGGGCGTGGAGACGGAGGACGTGCACCGGGGCATGGTGCTCGTGCGCGAGGGCGAGCTGCCACAGACGTCCATGCTGGACGTGGAGCTGACGCTGCTGCCCGCGGCCGAGTCCCCGCTCCCGAAGCGCCGCAAGCTGCTCTTGCACCTGGGCACCGCGCAGGTGGAGGCCACGGTGGCGCTGCTGGACCTGGACACGCTCGCGCCCGGGGAGACGGCGCTCGCGCAGCTGCGGCTGGCATCGCCGGTGGGCGCGCTCGTGGGACAGCGCTTCATCCTGCGAGGCTCGCGCGCGCTGCCGGGCCGGGGCGCCACGGTGGCCGGGGGCCGCGTGCTGTCCATCACCCCGCCGCGCCGTCGCCGGGGGGCGTCCGGGGTGGTGCGGCCGCTGCTGGAGGCGGACGCGGCCGGGCAGGTGGCGTGGCTGTTGCGGCAGGCGGGCTACGCGGGGCTCACGCAGACGGAGCTGTTCGGCCGCTCGGGGCTTTCGCCCAGGGTGCTGGCGCGCACGCTGGAGCTGCTGGGCGCGAAGGGGCAGGTGCTGCTGGTGGACCGGGAGCGGCGGCTCTACGTCTCCCATGACGTGTTCGAAGGCCTGCGCCAGCGCTCGCTCGCGTTGCTCGCCGCGTTCCACGAACGCGAGCCGATGCGCGAGGGCCTGTCGCGCGAGGAGCTGCGCCAGCGGCTCTCCGCGCAACTGGACGCGCGCCTGTTCCAGCGCGTGGTGCAGGCGCTGGTGGACGCGGGGAAGGCAGCGTCGGAGAAGGATGTGGTGCGCCTGCAGGGCCGGGGACGCACGCTCACCCTGGGGGATGAGGCCGCGCGCACGCGCCTGTCCGCGGAGCTGTCCGCGGCGGGGCTGGCGCCGCCCACCGTCACGGAGCTGGCGCAGAAGCTGAAGCTGCCGCCCGCGAAGCTCCAGGAGCTGCTGAAGGTGCTGGTGGCGCAGGGCGTGGGGGTGCGCGTGAGCGAGGAGCTGTGCTTCGACGCGGACGCGCTCGGCGGCCTGCGCGAGCGGCTGGTGACGCACCTGCGGGAGCAGAAGGAAATCACCACCCAGGGCTTCAAGGACCTGGTGGGCCAGAGCCGCAAGTTCATCATCCCCTTGTCGGAGTACTTCGATCGGGAGAAGGTGACGCTGCGGGTGGGTGACAAAAGGGTGCTGCGTCGAGGATGAGTCCCAAGGCCTACAGCAAGCAGGAACTGCGCGCCCTGGTGGAGCCCTTCTCCAACCCCGTGCTGGTGTTGGACGGGGAGGGCCACGTGCACGTGGCCAACGACGGGTACGTGCGGCTGCTGGGCCTGGAGCGCGAACAGGTGGAGGGCCGCTCCTTCCTCGACTTCGTGCAGGCGGAGGAGCGCAGCCGCCTGGCGGATCGCTACCGCCGGCTGGCCACGGGCTCGCCGCTGGATGGGCGCACGCAGCTCTACGGGGTGGCCAATGCGCAGGGCCGCACGCACGAGGTCTCCGTCCAGGCCTCGCAGCTGATGCTGGAGGGAGGCGGCTACGGCCTGCTCCTCAACTGCCTGGTCCAGGCGGAGCGGCCGGTGGAGCTGGCGGTGGCGGAGCGGCTGGTGGACACGTCCGCGGCGCTGGTGTCCGCGCGCTCGGAGGAGGCGGTGCGGCGCGTGGCGCTGGCGGGCCTGGAGGGCGCGGGCTTCCGGGCGCGGCTGTTGCGCTGGGAGGGCACGCGGCTGGTGGTGCGTGACGGCGTGTCCCCGCCGGTGGACGCGCACCTGGCGCTGGAGGCGCTGTCGGACGGGCGGCCGGTGTTTGGCGGCGCGGACCACGCGGAGCCCACGCACGCGTACCTGCCGGTGGGCGGGCCTCAGTCGGAGGTGCTCTGGGTGGCGGGGCCGTGGGTGGCGCCCCGGCACGGCTCGGTGCTGACGCTGTTCGCGAAGGTGGTGGGCGCGGCGCTCGCGGACGCGCACCTCCAGGCGGACGGCGCGCGCAGCCGCTGGGAGGTGGAGGCGGTGGCGGAGATGGCGCGCTTCGTGGCGCAGCCCGTCCCCCCGCCGCCGGAGCGGTTCCTCGCCCGGGTGGCGGACCTGCTGCATGCCCAGGCGGTGGTGCTGCACGTCGCCCCGGAGCCGGGCCAGCCTCCGCGCCTCGTCGCGCACGTGGGCCTGGAGGAGGGGAGCCTCTCGGGGGGCGAGGCGGAGCGCATCACCGGCGTGCTGCTGCCCGCGTCGCTCCGGACGGACGGGGGCGTGGTGTCCTCGTACGCCCAGAATCGCGCGCTGGAGTCGGTGTCCCAGGGCCGCTTCGGGGCCGGAACGGCGGCGCGGCTCACCCGGGGCGGGGAGGGCGTGGGCGTGGTGCAGGCGCTGCGCCCGAAGGAGAAGCCCTTCGACGAACGCGACGCGCGGCTGCTGGCCACGCTCGCGGAGCTGCTGGTGACGCTCCTGGAGCAGCGCCGCCTCCGGGCCGAGTCCGCCCGCCAGCTCACGGAGACGCGCCTGCTGCTGGACCTGTCGCGCACCACGTCGGGCGTGCTGGAGACGGCGAGCATCCTGGACGTCGCGTCCGACTTCCTGGTGCACCTGTTGGACGTGTCCAACTGCTTCATCCTGCTCTACGACGAGCAGGCCAAGGTGCTCCGGGGCGCGGCCGCGTCCGAGGCGCACCGGGACCTGTTCCGCACGGTGGTGGTGCCGCTCGACAGCGCCTCCCTGGCCGCGCGCGTGGCCCGCGAGCGCAGGCCCATCGCCATCGAGGACCTGCGGCAGGGCGGCTCGTCCGCCGACACCGCGCTCGTCGAACAACTGGGGGAGAAGGCGCTGCTGGGCCTGCCGCTCACCTCGCGCGAGGAGCTCATCGGCGTGGTGATGGTGGACGACGTGCGCGGCCCGCGTCCCTTCGGCCCGGAGCTCATCGACCTGGCGGAGGCCACGTGCGGCCAGCTCGCGCTGTCCATCGCCAACGCGCGGCTGTACGAATCGCTGTGGGCCAGCTACGCGGAGCTGGCCGCCACCCGCGCGGAGATGGTGAAGCGCGAGCGGCTGGCGGCCCTGGGCGAGCTGTCCGCCATCGTCGCGCACGAGGTGCGAAACCCCCTGGGCGTCATCTTCAACGCGGTGGCCTCGCTGCGGCGGATCCTCAAGCCGGAAGGGGACGCCGCCATGCTGCTGGACATCGTGGGCGAGGAGAGTGACCGCCTCAACCGGATGGTGGGCGCCCTGCTGGACTACACCCGCCCGCGCAACCCGGTGCTCCAGCCCGAGGATCTGCTGCGCGTGCTCCAGGACTCGGTGGAGGCGGCGAAGGTGCAGGGGGGCGCGGAGCGTCCGGTGCGCATCTCCTCGGAGGTGGAGCCCGGCATGCCGCCGGTGCTCATCGACCGGAGGCTCATCCGCCAGGCCATCCTCAACGTGGCCGTCAACGCCATCCAGTCCATGCCCCATGGGGGCGAGGTGCAGGTGAAGGCCCGCCGCGAGACGCACGGCGGCCGCGAACAGTTGCGCATCGACGTGATGGACCAGGGACCGGGCATCCCGGCCGAGCTGCTCCACCGCGTCTTCGAACCCTTCTTCACCACCAAGGCCCAGGGCACCGGCATGGGCCTCGCGGTGGTGAAGCGCATCCTGGAGGATCACCGCGGCGAAATCGCCGTGGAGAGCGTGCCGGGACGCGGTACGACGTTCATCTTCCGGTTGCCGCTCACGCAGCCCCTGTCCTTTCCATGACCGACGCAACCACGCCAGTTCCCCGAGGACGCATCCTCGTGGTGGACGACCAGCGCAACATGCGCGCCACCACCGCGATGCTCCTGCGCGATGACGGCTACACCGTGTCCGAGGCCGCCACCGGCGAGGAGGCCCTGGGCGTGCTCGCGAAGGGGCAGGTGGACCTGCTGCTCACGGACCTGAAGATGGAGCCCATGGACGGGCTCACGCTCCTCAAGCGCGGGCTGGAGGTCTCCCCGCGCCTGCAGGCCATCATGATGACGGCCTTCGGCTCCATCGAGAGCGCCGTGGAGGCCATGCGCCTGGGGGCGTACGACTACGTCACCAAGCCCTTCAAGGAGGGCGAGCTGCGCTACCGCGTGGAGCGCGCCCTGGAGCGCTCCAAGCTCCAGATGGCGGTGGACAACTTCGCCACCGAATTCTACCAGACCCACGGCCTGTCCGCGCTGGTGGGGCGCAGCCAGGCGATGCGGGAGCTCACCACGCGCCTCATGCGCGTCGCGCAGAGCGACGCCACCGTCCTCATCCAGGGCGAGAGCGGCACCGGCAAGGAGCTGGTGGCGCGCGCCCTCCACGCGCACAGCCGCCGCAGCGGCCGGCCCTTCGTGCCCGTCAACTGCGCGGCCATCAGCGAGACGCTCCTGGAGAGCGAGCTCTTCGGCCACGCCAAGGGCGCCTTCACGGGCGCGGTGAAGACACGCCGGGGCCTCTTCGAGGAAGCGGACGGCGGTACGCTGTTCATCGACGAGGTGACGGAGACGAGCCCCGCCTTCCAGTCCAAGCTGCTGCGCACGCTGCAGGACGGAGAAGTGCGCCGCGTGGGCGAGTCCACCGCGATGCGCGTGGACGCGCGCATCGCCGCGGCCACCAACCGGGACATCGAGCTGGAGGTGCGCGAGAAGCGCTTCCGCCAGGACCTCTACTACCGCCTCAACGTGGTGATGCTGCGCGTGCCACCCCTTCGCGAGCGCCTGGATGACGTGCCCGCGCTGGCGGAGCACTTCCTGCAACGCTCCAACGCTCGCAGCCCCCGGGCCCGGCGCCTGTCCGCCACCGCCTTGGAGCACCTGATGACGTACAACTTCCCCGGCAACGTGCGCGAGCTGGAGAACCTGGTGGAGCAGGCCGCCGCGCTGGCGGAAGCGGACGAACTGCTCCCGGAGGACTTCCCGCTGCGCCCCCAGTCCCGCGTGCTGCCGGCGGCCGCCTCGGGCCTGCCGCCCACGGACGCCCGCCCGGGAAGCCCGGAGGCCTCCGGCCCCACGCTGGCGGAGGTGGTGGAGGAAGCCGAGCGCCGCGCCATCGTCCAGGCCCTGGAGCGCCACGGCGTGGACCTGGCCCGCGTGGCCGACGAGCTGGGCGTCTCCTCCACCACGCTGTGGCGGAAGATGAAGCGGCTCAACCTCCGGCCCCCCGCCGGCGCCCCGCGCGAGTAGGTGCAGGTAACCCTTGGGGTCGGTGTCCAGGACGTGTCCCACCCCCCTTCCGGGTGGGTTCAGATCCGAAATCGGACCCGTTCAAGGTTGAAAAAATCAACCCCCCGGATTTGCTCGGGCTTTTCAGATCTGAAACCCGATTTCAGCCCTGCAATGCTCGGAGGAGGGGAGCGCAGTGTTGCCCTGTCGTCCAAGTGCCTGAGAACTCTAGAGTTTCACCTTCTGAAGCGGCTGGCATGGCACCTGCTAAGGCTTAGGTCCGGGACGCATCGAAGCGAGGCTGAAAGTGGTTCCCCCCCACCCTTTCAGCACTTCCGGTGTGTCACCTTGAGAAGACCCGCGGCCCGACACCCTCACGGGTGCCGGGCCGCCTTCTTTTCCACTCAACGCCGCGCTCCCTGGCCAGCTCATCCCTGAGAGGTATGACAGGGGGGGATTGAGTCCGTGGCCGCCGCGCCCTCCACGCCCGCGTCCCTTCCGAGCTCCAGGCGGCAGAGTCCATTTCACTTCTGCAATCCACGTCGGCCCATGACGCCACGGGCCATGTCGCGCGGATCCGTTTGCCGGGCTGCGCCATCCGCCACGCATGCTGGTGCGCGTCATGCGGATCCGAGCCTCGCGGACAGGCACGCGCCACGCAGGGGGCGCCGCGGCGCTGAGGCGTGGGGCAGGGCGCATCACCCGGCGGGGAGGGGAGGGGCGCCCCTCACCGGCGACTTCCGCGTAGGGGTTTGCCTGCCTTGCCGCCCCGCAACGACAACGCCCGCCGGGCCAGGGGCCGCGACGGGCGTCGGGTGCGACGTACCGCTGTCCGTGGGCTACTGACCGAACAGCGTGCCCGCCTGGGCGAGCCAGTCCGTGACGTGGCCGGGGAGGATGCCCAGGAGCACGACGGCGACGGTGGAGATGACCAGCGCGGCCTCGGTGCCCCAGTTGCGCTCCAGCGGCTGCGCGCCCTCCGGGACGGGGTGCATGAACATGTAGACGACGACGCGCAGGTAGTAATACGCGCCCGCCGCACTGGAGAGCACCGCGACGATGGTGAGGCCCACGAGGCCCACGTCGATGGCGGCCTGGAAGATGAGCAGCTTGCTCATGAAGCCCACCGTGGGGGGGATGCCGCCCAGCGACAGCATGAAGGCCGCCATGGCGAACGCGTAACCCGGCCGGCGCTGCGCCAGGCCCGCGAAGCGCTCCAGGTCCCACGCGGTGCCCTTCTCCTCGTCCTCGCGGCGCTCCAGCGCGGACACCATCGCGAAGGCGCCCGCCGCGCTGAAGGTGTAGGCCAGCAGGTAGTACAGGATGCCGCGCAGCGCGTCCGAGCGGGCCACGTCCAGCGGCGTCCCACCCGACAGCGACGACGCGGACAGCACGCGGAAGCTCTCGCCCGGCGCCGCGACGAACAGCGCCGCCACGCCCAGCAGCAGGTAGCCCGCGTGCGCGATGGAGGAGTACGCCAGCATGCGCTTCACGTTGCGCTGCGGAATGGCCATCAGGTTGCCGGCCACCATGGTGAGCAGCGCCAGCGTGGCGAACAGCATCAGCGGCAGCTTGGGGTCCATGCCCTTGCCCACCGTGAGGAACACGCGCACCAGCGAGGCGAACGCCGCCGCCTTCACGCCCGCGCTCATCAGCGCCGTCACCGGCGTGGGAGCCCCTTCGTACACGTCCGGCGTCCACATGTGGAACGGCACCGCCGCCACCTTGAACGCGAAGCCCGCCGCGATGAGCACCGCGCCCACGTACACCAGGGCCGGGTTGCCGTTGAGCGCCTGCTGCAGCGGAACGACCATGTCGTTGAGCTTCGTCGTGCCCGTGGCCCCGTACAGCAGCGCCGTGCCGTACAGCAGGATGGCGGACGAGAAGGCGCCCAGGATGAAGTACTTGAAGCCCGCCTCGCTGGGACGCGTGCCCCGGCGCAGGTACGCCGTCAGCGCGTACGTCGCGATGGAGAGCACCTCGATGTTGACGAAGATGGTGATGAACTCCGTCGACATGGCCAGCAGGCTCATGCCCGCGGACGCGAAGAGCATCAGCGCGTAGAACTCACCGCGCTCCGCCCCGCGCTTGCGCAGGAAGCCCACCGCGCTCAGCGCCGCCAGTCCCAGGCCCACGCTCACCACCAGGGTGAGGAAGCTGGAGAAGGGGTCCAACACGCCGAAGCCCAGGAACACCTCCTGGGGCGGCTCGAACATCAGGCCCACGGCCACGGCGCCGCTGGCCGCCGCCGCCACGACGGTGAGCACCGCCTGGTAGCCGCGGGACGCGGTGGCGGAGAGGAACACCTCCGACAGCAGCAGGACGGAGGCCGCCACCACCATGATGATGGCGGGCAGCAGGGGGAGGAAATCCGCCAGGGTGAGGTTTGGCAGGTTCATGGAGTCTTTCGGGGCCTACTCGCGCACGGCGAGCGGCGCGGCGGGAACGGAGGGGCGGGCCGCGGCGGCGGTGGAGGGCAACGACATCACCTCCACGCGCAGCTGGTCGTCCTTCGCCTGGGTGGCACCCGGAGCGCCCACGCTGGCGCGCGCCACGTAGCGGTCGGTGGACGGGGCGATGCGCTCCAGGAAGGGCTGCGGCATCAGACCCATCACCGCGACCAGCACGATGAAGGGCGCCGTGGTGAGCATCTCGCGCAGGTTCATGTCGCGCAGGTGCTGGTTCTCCCGGTGGGTGATGCCGCCGAAGAAGACCTTCTGCACCATCCACAGCATGTACGCGGCGCCCAGGATGACGCCCAGGGTGGCGAACGCGCCAAAGCCCAGGGGCAGGGTGCTCTTGAAGGTGCCCATCAGCACCAGGAACTCACCGATGAAGCCGTTGGTGCCCGGCACCGCCACCGACGAGAACGTGATGATGACGAACGCCGCGGTGAACACCGGCATCACCTTCGCGATGCCGCCGTAGTCCGACATGAGCCGGGTGTGGCGGCGCTCGTAGAGGAAGCCGAACAGGAGGAACAGCGCGCCCGTGGAGATGCCGTGGTTCAGCATCTGGTACGCGCTGCCCGTGGCGCCCTCGCTCGTGACGGCCAGCAGGCCCAGCATGCAGTAGCCCAGGTGGCTGACGGACGAGTACGCGATGAGCTTCTTGATGTCCCGCTGCGCCAGGCACATCAGCGCCCCGTACACGATGCCGATGACGGCCAGCACCGCCAGGAACGGCCGCGCGGCCTGCGCCGCCACCGGGAACAGCGGAATCGCGAAGCGCCAGAAGCCGTAGGTGCCCATCTTCAGCATCACGCCGGCAAGAATCATGGAACCCGCCACCGGCGCCTGCACGTGCGCGTCCGGCAACCAGGTGTGCACCGGCCACATCGGGACCTTGATGGCGAACGCCAGCGCGAACGCGGCGAACATCCACGGCCCGTACGTGTGCAGCGTGGCGGCCAGGCCCGTCAGCGACGCGCACGCGCCCTCCGGGCCGTTGGTGCACGCGGCGAGCTGCTGATTGGCGGCGAGCAGGTTGTTGTAGAGCGTGCCGTAGTCGAACGAGCGCGTGCCCGGAGCCCCGCTCACGAAGTACACCGCCACGATGGCCACCAGCATCAAGAGCGAGCCGACCAGCGTGTAGAGGAAGAACTTCACCGCCGCCATGCGCCGGTCCTCGGCGCCCCACACACCCACCAGCAGGTACATGGGGATGAGCATGGCCTCGAAGAAGATGTAGAAGAGCAGGACGTCCATCGACGCCAGCGCGCCCAGCATCGTCGTCTGGAGCACCAGCAGCGCCAGATGGAACTCCTTGATGCGGTGGCTGATGTACGTGGTGGAGGCCAGCACCACCAGCGGGCCCAGGAACACCGTCAGGAGCAGCAGGCTCACCGCCAGGCCATCCACGCCCAGGTGGTAGCTCATCCCGAACTGCTGGAACCAGGGGACGCGGTACTCCATCTGGAACTCCGCTCCGGAAGGCTCGAAGCGGAGGTAGGCCCAGACGCCGAACGCCAGGTCCAGCAGCATGCCCACGAACGTGATGGTGCGGACCTGCCCGTGCTCCGTGGAGGGCAGCATCAGCACCAGCGCCGCGAACACGAGCGGCAGGTAGATGACGACGTTCAACAGGTGGGTGTCGAAGAAGCTCATGAAAGCACCTGCAGGAGGGCGTAGACCGCGCCGCCCAGGATGGCGAGCGCCATGATGGCGGCGTAGGCCTGCGCGTCACCCGTCTGGAGCCGGCGCAGCCCGAGGCCCACCTTCTCCGTCACGTAGGCGGTGCCGCGCACCAGCACCGTGTCGATGACGAGCGCGTCCACCACGCGGAAGAGGATGAAGGCCACGAACTTCACCGGACGGATGAGGATGAACTCGTACAGCTCATCCACGTAGAACTTGTTGTGGGCCGTGCGGCGCACCGCGCGGGCGAACGCCGGCACGGGCTTGCCCACCTGCGCGGGGAAGTACTTCAGGTAGAGGAACGCCGCAGCGGCGCCGCCGGACAGGGCCACCAGCCACGCGGTGAGGTAGTCCAGGAAGGCCGGCGTGCTGTTGTCCAGGGCCACCGTCTGGGCCGCGCGGGCGACCGCTTCGGCCGGACGCAGCACCGGGGAGAGGAAGTTCTCGAACACCGGCTGCATGCCGCCACCCGTGCGGGGCATCAGCGGCAGTGCGTACACCAGCGTCACGATGCTCAGGAACGCCAGCACCACCAGGGGCAGCGTCATGAACCAGGAGCTCTCGTGCGCGTGCGCCACCTTGGCCTCGGGGGAGCGCTTGCCCGTGAAGGTCAGCAGGTACACGCGCGACATGTAGAACGCGGTGCACGCGGTGATGAGCAGGCCCATCGCGTAGACGAAGCCGGACACCCAGTGCAGGTCATGCAGGTGGTTGTGGTGCACGCCGTGGAAGACGGCGTCCTTCGAGAAGAAGCCGGACAGCGGGATGATGCCGGTGATGGCCAGCGTGGAGACGAGGAACGTGGCGTGCGTCCACTTCATCTCCTTGTACAGGCCGCCCAGCTTCTTGATGTCCGTCTCGTCCCCGTTGCCGTGCATCACGCTGCCGGCGCCCAGGAACAGGCAGGCCTTGAAGCAGGCGTGCGTCAGCAGGTGCAGCGCGGCCGCCCAGAAGACGCCCATGCCCACGCCCATGAACATGATGCCCAGCTGCGACACCGTGGAGTAGGCGAGCACCTTCTTGATGTCGTCCTGCGCGAAGGCGATCAGCGCCGCGAGCAGCGACGTCAGCGCGCCCACGATGGCGATGGTCGCCATGGCGGTGGGGCTGAGCACCAGCAGCGAACTCATGCGGCAGAACAGGTACACGCCCGCCGTGACCATCGTGGCGGCGTGGATGAGGGCGGACACCGGCGTCGGGCCGGCCATCGCGTCCGGCAGCCAGACGTACAGCGGCAGCTGCGCGCTCTTGCCCGCCGCGCCCAGGAGGAACAGCAGCATGGTGGCGGTCATCACGCCGCCGAAGGTGTAGCCGGCCAGGGGCCCCGCCTCGATGGGCGTGGCGAGCGACACCGCGCCGCCCGTGCCCTCCGGGAGGGCCAGGGCCATCTTCTCCAGGCCCTTGAAGGTGACGGGGCCCTTCTCCAGCAGGCCCTGCGTGTAGCGCGCCCGGGAGCTGCCCGCGGAGTTGAAGTCGCGCGGGTCCGCCTGCTGGCTGAAGGCGTTCACCGTCAGGATGAGCAGGAACGTGGCGATGAGGAACGCGAAGTCACCGATGCGGTTGGTGACGAACGCCTTGCGGCCCGCCCACGCCTTCGCGCTGTCCGTGTACCAGAAGCCGATGAGCAGGTAGCTGGCCATGCCGACGCCCTCCCAGCCCACGAAGAGCAGGACCAGGTTGTCGGCCATCACCAGCGTCAGCATCGCGGCGACGAAGAGGTTCAGGTACGCGAAGAAGCGCCAGTACCCGTCGTCGTGCTCCATGTAGCTGGTGGAGTACAGGTGGATGAGGAAGCCCACGCCGGTGATGACCAGCAGCAGGATGCCCGACAGGTGGTCCACCAGCAGCCCGAAGTTCACGCGGAAGTCGCCCGCGGCGAACCAGGTGCCGTAGTCATACGAGATGGCGTAGCGCACCACGTCGCGCTCCAGGCCGAACGCGTTGGGCATGCTCACCACGCGCCCGCCCGCCGCGTCGCTGGTGGCCCAGAAGGCCATCAGGCTCAGCACGAAGGCGCCGGCGATGGCGGAGCACGCCACCAGGTGCACGTTGGCCCGGCCCAGCCACTTGCCGAACACGCCGCACACGAACGCGCCCAGGAGCGGCAGCAGGATGATCAATCCCAGCGAGGGTGCGAACACCTCGGGGGGGATGGGTGCCGTTCTGAAGAATTCGACGATTCCGTCCATGGATGGGCTCAGGGAGTGACGGGATTCAGTGCTTCATCGTCCGGATGTCGTCCACGTTCACGGAGCCGCGACTGCGGAAGACCGCGATGACGATGGCCAGACCGATGGCCGCTTCCGCGGCCGCCACGGCGATGACGAAGAAGGCGGACACGTGCCCGATTCCGTCGCCGTGCATGCGGGCGAAGGCCAGGAACGTGAGGTTGACCGCGTTGAGCATCAGCTCCACGCACATGAAGACGACCAGCGCGTTGGTGCGCACCAGCACGCCGAACATGCCCATGCAGAAGAGCGCGGCGGCCAGCAGGAGGTAGTAGGTGATGGGAACCATGTGCGGAAGCTCTTGGCTTTCAGGCGGACGGCTGCAAGAGCCCGCCCGCGCCATCTAGCAGAAGTTGTCCGAAGGCGGGGATCAGATCCGGGACTTGGCCACCACCACCGCGCCCACCATCGCCACCAGGAGCAGCAGGCTGACGGCTTCGAAGGGAAGCAGCCAAGTGGTGAAGATGGACTGGCCGATGGCCGCCATGGTGCCGAACGTCGCCTGCGCCTGGGGGCCCAGGTTGGCCGGCATGGAGTTCGTGCGGCCGAGCGTCACGCTCAGCACGGCGAGCAGGCCCAGCGCGGAGGCTCCACCCAGCAGGCGCGTCACCGACGACTTGCCACGGTGGGGTGCGTCCCCCAGGTTGAGCAGCATGATGACGAACAGGAAGAGCACCATGATGGCGCCCGCATAGACGAGCACCTGCATGACGGCCACCGTGTGCGCCCACAGGAGCACGTAGATGCCGGCCAGGAAGAAGAACGTCGACACCAGGGCCATGGCGGAGTTGATGGGGCTCCGCGCGGTGATGACGAGCCCCGCCGACACCAGCGTCATGACGGCGAAAACGCCGAAGAGAACCAACTCAGTGTTCAAGACCAGTCTCCGTAGGAACCCCAGGGGTGGTCACCGAACGGGCATCGCTTCTCCCGCAGGTGAGCCTCGAACTCGTCCCGGAACCGCATGAGGAAGGAGTGCGTGGGCAGTGCCGCCGCGTCGCCCAGCGCGCAGATGGTGTTGCCCAGGCCGATGGGCGGATAGGGCGCGATGGAGGACGCCACGTTCGACAGCATGTCGATGTCGCCCGGCTCGCCCCGGCCTTCTTCAATCTTGCGCAACAGGCGCGTCTGCCAGGGCGTGCCCTCGCGGCACGGCGTGCACTGGCCGCAGGACTCTTCCGCGTAGAAGCGGGCCACGCGCCACAGGCTGCGCACCATGCAGGTGGCGTCGTCCATCACGATGACGCCGCCGGAGCCGGCCATCGTCTGCTTCATCTTCAGCGCCTCGAACTCCAGCGCCACATCCAACTCGTCCGCGCCCAGCACCGGCGCGGAGGACCCGCCCGGGATGACCGCCTTGACCTTGCGGCCCTTGGGCATGCCCTGGCCGTACTGGTCGTCGTGGATCAGCTCCAGGATGGTGGTGTGCATCCCCACCTCGTAGACGCCCGGGCGGTTCACCGAACCCGACAGGCAGACCAGGTGCGTGCCGCCCGACTTGTCCGTGCCCAGCTTGGCGTACCACTCCGCGCCCTTGGCGAGGATGGGGGGCACGCTGGCGAGCGTCTCCACGTTGTTCACCACGGTGGGGCTGCCGAACAGGCCCACCACGGCGGGGAAGGGCGGCTTCAGGCGCGGCCAGCCCTTCTTGCCCTCCAGGCTCTCCAGCAGGGCCGTCTCTTCACCGCAGATGTACGCGCCCGCGCCGCGGACCACGTAGCAGTCCAGCGCGAAGTCCTTGCCCAGCATGGACTTGCCGAAGATGCCGGCCTTGTAGGCCTCGTCGATGGCCGCCTGGGTGCGCTCCGCCTGGAACTTGAACTCGCCGCGCAGGTACACGTAGCAGGTGTGCACGCCCAGCGCGTACGACGCGATGGCGATGCCCTCCAGCATCATGTGCGGGTCGTTCTCCAGGATGTAGCGGTCCTTGAAGGTGCCCGGCTCGGACTCGTCGCCGTTGACCGCCAGGTACTTGGGCTTGGGGCTGTCCTTGGGGACGAAGCTCCACTTCATGCCCGTGGGGAAGCCGGCGCCGCCGCGGCCGCGGAGGTTGGACTTCTTCACCTCGTCGATGATGGCCTGGGGCTCCATCGTGAGCGCCCGCTTGAGCCCGTCGTAGCCACCGCGCGAACGGTAGCTGTCCAGGGTCCAGGACTGGGGCTTGCCCCAGGCCGCCGAGATGACGGGTTCAACCGCCTTTGCCGTAGAGGCCATGGATGGATGTCCTAGGAAAGCGAGGGGGAGGAGGGGTGACTCACGACAGCCGGGCCAGGATGGCGTCCAGCTTGGCCTGGGTCAGGCTCTCGTGGTGGTCCTCGTTGATCTGCAGGCAGGGCGCCGTGCCGCAGGACGCCAGGCACTCGGTCTCGCGCAGGGTGAACTTGTCGTTCGTCTCCCCCGCCGTCATGCCCAGCTTCTGCTCCAGGTAGGCGAGCATCTTCTCCGCCCCCCACAGCGAACAGGACAGGTTCGTGCAGACGTCGATGACGTACTTGCCCGGTTTCTTCAGGTGGTACATCACGTAGAAGCTGGCGACCTCGTAGGCGCGCTCCGGCGTGACTTCCAGATTCTTCGCGACCAACCGCAGGCCTTCGGGCGGCAACCAGCCCTTGAGGTCCTGAAGCAGGCGAAGCGCGGGCAACATCCCGGCGCTTTTGCGATCAGAGGGGTAGTGCGAGAGGATTTCCGCGATCCCCGCGTCGAACTTCTTCTGCTCTTCAGGAGTGAACAGGGGCTCCGCCATGGCGGGCCGTACGTATTGCCGCAATGGCTTCGTTGTCAACATAAACCCTCGGCGGTAGACTGGACCGCCATCAGCAAATTTCCGAGCGATTTCAACCCCTTGTTATGAGCCCGGACCCTGCGGACCAGCGGCAGCACCCCCGTATCCCCACCGTCCTCCGGGTGGACTACCCGCATGGGCGTCCGCTCCGGGACGTGACGGAGAACCTGTCCGCCGGGGGTTTCTTCGTCCAGACGGAGCAGCTCTTCGTCGTGGGCGACGAGCTTCGGCTTGCACTTTCTTTCCCGGGACTGCTGGATCCGGTAGAAGTCGGCGGCACCGTGGCCTGGGTGCGGCTGGCGGCTCCGGATCAGCCCGGGGGTGTCGGCATCCGTGTGGAGAGCGAGCAGGATCGGCGGCGACTGGGTGACATCTTGAGTGCGGCGGGACCTGACGACAGCGCGACGAACCCTTCCGAACAGGACGGGTACCGCGTGCTCATCGTCGAGGACAACCCCCACATCATCGAGATGTACAGCTACGTGCTGAAGAAGCTCGCGAGCAACGATCTGCACGGCAAGGTCCCGCTGGAGGTCCACTTCGCGCCGGACGGGCACCACGCCCTCCTTCGGCTGCGGGAGGACCGCTTCAGCCTGGTGATGCTGGACCTGTACATGCCGGTGATGGACGGGTTCGCGCTGGTGGAGCGCATCCGGGAGGAAGAGGCGCTCAAGTCGATTCCGGTCATCGCCATCTCCGCGGGCGGCAAGGAAGCCCAGGATCGCGCGATGCAACTGGGGGTCGACATCTACCTGCGCAAGCCGGTGCGGTTCGTGGAAGTGCTGGAGACGGTGAAGCAGCTGCTTCGCATCCAGTAGGCGCGGGTGGAACCCGTCGTGCGGGTTCCTCGCGCCAAGGATTGAAGCTTCGGGCTGGGGCCGCGTAGAGTCCGCGCACCCATGACGAAGCCCGCAATCCATCGTGACACCGTCAGTGGCGAGGCGCTGCTCATCCTGCAGAATCTGCGGGAGAACGGCCGCCTGGGACGCTCGAACAAGCTGGCCGACGTGAAGGCCGCCCTCGAACCGTCCGTCTCGCTGGAGTTCGACAACTACTTCTTCTTCCTGCGCAAGTTCCACTACATCGCCATGGACCGCGAGGCCCAGCTCAAGCTCACCGAGCAGGGCGAGAAGGTGGTGGGCGGGGACCTGGCGGACCGCTTCGCATTGGAGGTCGACGAGTTCTTCGCCGATCAACTGACGGCGGAGGAGCCGACGCACATCGGACGTCTGGAGGAGGACGAGCCGATGAGCGTCCCCCCTCCGCCGCCGGAGCTGCTGCTCGACGAGGCGGAGGTGGACGGGGGTTCCTCCGGGGCCTCCCATGCCTCGCATGTGGGACCGCCGCCCGTGCCGACGAACCGCACCCACCGGGTGGCGATGCCGGCGCTGGAGCTGGGCTCGGCCGCGCCGCAGGTCGCGTCTCCTCCCATCCAGACGCCGCAGCCGTCGGCCTGGCAGGACGTGCCGGAGCCCCGGCGGGAGACCCTCATCGGGCTGCCGCCCTCGCCGCCCACGCCGGTTCCCAGCGCCCCCCAACCCCTGGTCATCACCTCTCCGCTCGCCGCCGCGCCCGCTCCGATGCCCCCTCCC
>NZ_RAWD01000174.1:0-20234 GCF_003612065.1 Corallococcus sp. CA047B | reverse complement strand
GACGCGGCGGGGGCTGCGGGCATGGGCGTGTCTCTTGAGGGAGCGGGGATGGGGGAAACCTACATCGGGACGGGACGGCGTTGCGGGCCAACGGTCCAAGAGGGCCCGGTCTTCCCTGAAAGGAACGGTGGGAGCGCATTCCCACGGTGGGGCCAGCGCTCTAAGATGGCGGTCGCTTCAACCTGGACCCATCCATGCCTCCTCGCCGTCCATCACCGTCGTCGCGTTCGGGCACCGGCCGTTCCGGTGGCTCGACGGCGGAACGCCGTCCCAAGTCCTCCTCTGGAGGCGATTCCCGCCGCGTGGCCGTCCCGGACGAGGACTGGTCCGCGCCCCCGTCGGGCGAGGACGGTCCGGACGACGGCGGGGACCCGGAGCTGTACGGAGAGGCGGAGCCGCAGCGCTCGCGCACGGGGGAG
Source organism: Corallococcus sp. CA047B (assembly GCF_003612065.1). Classification (NCBI taxonomy): domain Bacteria; kingdom Pseudomonadati; phylum Myxococcota; class Myxococcia; order Myxococcales; family Myxococcaceae; genus Corallococcus; species Corallococcus sp. CA047B. Next base: position 19,815 of record NZ_RAWD01000174.1, on the reverse strand, counting down.
ACGCGGGTGGCGTCCGTGGCGGACGTGCGTCCGGACCCGGAGGAGGCCTCCGAGGAGGAGGACGAGGACAACTCGGAGACGACGCGCGCCGGGCCCCCGGTGCTGGTGCTGGTGCTGGACGGGCCCGACAAGGGGCGCAAGAAGCGCTTCAAGGGCGTGCGCATGGTGCTGGGGCGCAGCAAGGACTGCGACTTCGCCCTGGGCGACCAGACGGTGTCCCGGCGCCACATCGAGCTGGTGTACGGCGCCAGCGGCGTGGTGATGCGCGACCTGGGCGGCATCAGCGGCACCCAGGTGAACGACCAGAAGGTGGACGAGTGCATCCTCAAGCACGGGGATGAGATCTCCGTGGGCAAGACGCGCCTGAGGTTCGTGGACGAAGGCGAGCTCATCAAGGAGATGCGCGCCAAGGCGGAGTCCGGTGAGGAGGAGCCGGAGAAGAAGAAGGAAGAGGAGAAGAAGGACCCGCGCCTGGATGAGAAGACGAACGCGAACTACAAGCTCGCGGACCTGATGCGCGACGAGAAGGCGCGCAAGTCGGGCGTGCCCCGTCCGCGCCCGGTGCGCTCCTCGGCGCGCGAGGGCATCAAGTTCGACTTCAAGATGAAGGTGGGCGCCGCCGTCGCCGGCTTGGTGGTGGTGCTGATGATGGTGGGCCTGGCGACGTCAGGACGCGGTGGGCCCCCGCCGCCGCCGCCGGAGGACCCGGGCCTGAAGCGCGCCACGGAGCTGATGCAGAAGGCGCGCGACAAGGTGCGTGACGGCGAGTACCCGGACGCCGTGCGCTTCGCCGCGGAGGCGGAGAAGGCGCACGCGGGCATCGACGCGGACGGCGTGGGCAAGGGCGCGCAGCGGCTGCAGGACGTCGTGGAGGGCTTCAAGGAGATCCGGGGGCTCATCGCGGAGAACAAGTACGACGACGCGCGCGCCCGGCTGAAGGACCTGCCCGAGGGCACCGCGCGGACGGACGCGGAGCGCGACGAACTCAAGGTGGACCTGGAGACGAAGGAGCAGGCCTACCACGTCGGGCTGTTGGAGACGGCGCTGACGGCGCGCGACGCGGAGCAGGCCCGCACGCTCATCCCGCTGCTCGTCGAAGCCACGCGGCCCCCGTACGAGACGCGGCTGGCGGAGCTGGACGCGGCGCTCGCGAAGGAGGCGGCGCAGGCGGTGCGGCAGGCCGGCTACCAGAAGGCCGCGGCGGCGGAGAGCGCGAAGCAGCGCCGGGCGCAGTACGTGGAGCAGGCCTTCGAGGACGTGGAGCGCCGGTTCAACGGCGGTGACTTCCAGCGCGCGACGCTGGAGGTGGACCGGGTGATGGAGAAATACCGGGCGGAGGCCGACGTGCAGGCCCGGGCCCGCAACCTCAAGAAGCTCATCCCCCAGTTCCGCTCCGCCTTCGAGGAAGGCCAGAAGAAGTACGAGAGCAACGCGCTGGAGGCCTCCGTGAAGCCCCTGCGCCGCGCGGCGGAGGTGTACCGGCAGATCGGCTTCGCGGGTTCGCTGGGGGACACGCTCGACAACGAGCTGGCGTCCGCGTCCGTGGCGGCGGGGCAGTCCGCCTTCAAGCGCAAGGAGTACCCGGTGGCGGGCCGCAGCTTCCGCGAGGCCCTGCGGCTCAACCCCGGCGACTCGCGCGCGCGCACCGGGCTGGACGAGCTGCAGAAGAAGGTGGAAGAGCTGTACCTGTCGGCGTACATCGCTCGCGACCGCGACCCCGCGCTGGCGAAGGAGCAGTTCAAGATCGTCATCGAGGCGTCCGCGGAAGGCTCGGACGTGAAGCGCAAGGCGGAGATGGCGCTGAGCGAGCTGCAGAAGTCCGACGGTTCGTAGCATCCCCCAGGGGCCGCTTCCCGCGCGGTGGGGGCGGGCGGCCCCGTGGGTTTTCCTGATCGTTGTCGCGGTCTGTCTTGGAGACACTGGATGAGTGAGTCGTCGTTGCGTGAGCTGGGCATGGACCTGTTCGAGGAGCGCCAGTTCGAGCGCGCCCTCGCCGCCTTCGCGGAGGCCGTGCGCCGCGTGCCCGCGGACCACCGCTCGCGCATGCTGGCATCCCGGTGTCTGGCGGAGCTGGGCGAGCGCGAGCGCGCCGTCACCGCGTACCACGCGTGCGCGGAGGGCCTCTTGCGCCGCGACTACCTCTTGAGCGCGATGGCCGCGTGCAAGCTGGCGCTGGAGCTGTCGCCCAACGAGCGGCGCCTGAAGGAGACGCTGGCCCGCGTGCACTCGCGCGCCGCGCGCCACGCCAAGGGCCGCGCCGCGGTGCCGCCGCCGCTGCCGCCGGAGCACCTGTACGACGGCAAGGTGGACACGGACCTGATGGGCCTGCTGGGCGAGGAGCTGTCCAACCGCGCCATCGAGGTGCTGGCCGCGCCGGACACCGGCGGCACCGCCGACCCGCAGGGCCGTCCGCCGCTGCCGCTGTTCGCGGACCTGGACCGGGACGCGTTCCTGGACCTGGTGGGGCGCATGGTGTGGCGCACCATCAAGGCCGAGGAGGTCATCAGCCGCGAAGGTGAACCGGGCGACCACCTGTACGTGCTGGTCGCGGGCAAGGCGGAGGTGACGCGCAAGGCGGACGGTGAGGACCACACCCTGGGCTTCCTGGGCGGCGGCTCCATCTTCGGAGAGCTGGCGCTGCTGACGGGCGCGGCGCCCACGGCGACGGTGACGGCGGTGTCGGACTCGGAGGTTTTCGAAATCCGCCGCGAGCACCTCAACGCGGTGGCCAAGAGCCACCCGGCGGTGCCGCAGCTGCTGGCGGACTTCGCCCAGCAGCGCATGATGCGCAACCTGATGGCGAACTCGCCCCTGTTCCAGCAGCTGCCGGAATCGGAGCGGGGCGCGCTCTTCCAGCGCTTCACCTTCCGGCCCCTCCAGGCCGGCGAGAAGGTGCTGGTGGAGGGTGAGCACTCGCCGGGGCTCTTCCTGGTGCTGGCCGGAGAGCTGGTGGTGCAGAAGGAGGACCCCGCGGGCGGCGTGGTGACGCTGGGCGTGCTGCGCGAGGGCGAGGTGGCGGGAGAGATTTCGCTGCTCACGGGCCTGAGGGCCACGGCCACGGTGCTGGTGCCGCGCAAGACGGCGGCGGCGTACCTGGAGCGCAACGCCTTCCACCAGCTGGTGCAGGCCTTCCCCAACATCCGCACGTACCTGGAGCAGCTGTCCGACCGGCGCCTGAAGCAGATTGGTGAGGCGCTGCGGCCGCTGGAGATCATCGACGCGGACGACATGATGCTGGAGCCGGAAACCGGGGCGGCCTGAGATGGTGGTGACGCGCTCGCGGGTGGTGAGCGGCATGGCGGCGCTGGTCGCCGCTGGGCTGGTGCTCTTCCTCTGGCCCCGGGAGGAGCCGGGGGTGAAGGACGCGGTCACCCGGCGCATCATCGCGATGACGCGCTCCGCGGAGGAGAAGGACGTCGGCGGGGTGATGGACGGCGTGTCCGAGCGCTTCAAGACGACGGACGGCTGGAGCCGCCAGGACGTGCACCGCATCCTGGCCGCGCAGGTGTTGCGCGGTCAGTGGGTGCGCATCTTCACCACCGACATCGAAGTGCGCGAGGTGACGCCCACGCAGGCCGAGTTCCAGGCGCGCTTCATCTTCGGCCGCTCGCAGGCGGACAAGCTGGAGGACCTGGCGCGCGACAGCGTCCTCAACGCCTACTCCATCGAAGGCATCTTCGAGAAGGAAGCCGACGGGGAGTGGCGCGTGATGAAGGCGAAGCAGCGCCGGTTGGACCCCTCCGAGCTGCTGTAGCGCCTTTCGCTGGCTCCATCGCCCGAAGCGCCACGATGTGGTGCGGGCGGGGCGAAGCCTCGCGGGTGGAGCGGCCCCGCGCCGCTGTCACTCCCACCGCGTTACTGCTGCGCCTGGAACAGGGGCCCTGCCTCGTTGAGCCACGCCTTGGCCATGGCGGGCTGTCCGGACGTCTCCAGGCGCTTCTTGATGTCGTTGGCGCGCGTGGCGATGAGCTCCGGGGGCGTGCCCTGGGCCCGGGCGCGCATGAGGGCGAAGTAGTGCTGCTGGCACCCGGCGGCGAACTCGCCCTGGGCGAAGAGCAACTCACCCAGCGCCGCGTACGCCTCCGGCATGCTGCCCGCGCCGGTGTCCGGGGCCACGGCGGACAGCAGCGTCCGGGCGCCCTCGAAGTCCTTGCGCGCGAGCAGCAGCGCGCCCTTGGCGTACTGCGCCCGCGCGAGGCCCACGCCCCGTGCCGCGAGCGCCTTGTCGTAGGCCGCGAGCGCGTCGTCCTGCCGGCCCGCCTGCTCCATCACGCCGCCGCGCGACAGCCAGTACCGGTCGTCCCGGTCCAACGCGGCCACGGACTTGCCGTCCGCCGTCGTCACCTTCACCTCGCGGAAGGTCTTCTCGTAGGCCTCCAGCAGCGCCAGCGCTCCCGCGCCGTCCCCCTGCGCCTGGAGCAGCCTCGCGCCGTCCAGGGCCAGCAGGGGCGCGGTGGGGTGCTTCGCCACCGCCGCCTCGAAGGCCGCGCGGGCTTCCGGCGCGTGCTTCGCCGCCAACGCGCGGGCCCGGGTGAAGAGGGCGTAGTGCTCGTCCGGAAAGGCCTTCAGCGCCGCGTCCGTCAGGGGCAGCGCCTCGTCGGGCGCGCCCCTGGCCAGCGCCACCTCCGCCTGCGCCACCGCGATGCGGGCCTGGAGCGCGGGCGTCAGCTCCTTGCCGCGCGTGCGCAATTCCTCCAGCGTCGCCTTCACGGTGTCCGGATTGCGTCCCGCGTAGAGCTGCGCCAGCACGGACGTCACCTTCGCCAGCAGGTGATCCGGGTTCGCGGCGGTGGCCCGGGAGAAGGCCTCCGCCGCCTGGGGGAACAGCCCCTCGTCGAGCAGCGCCTCGCCATAGGCCGTGGAGAAGCGCGGGTCCCTCCACGCCGCTTCCGCCGCGTGCGCGAAGGCCTGCCGGGCCTCGGAGAGCCGTCCCTGGCGCTGCAGCAGCCGGGCCTGGGCCAGCGTCAGCTTGGGGCTGTTGGCGCCCTGGGCCTTGAGCTCCTCCAGCAGCTTCTGCGCCTCGGCCGTCTTGCCCTCGCCGACGAGCAGCAGCGCGCGCGCGCCGTAGCGCTCACCGGAGCGCGAGCCCATGGCCTCCGCGCGGTCCAACTGCTCGCGGGCCTTCGCGTCCGCGCCGGGCTGGTGATGCTCCAGCCACAGCACGGTCTGGATGTCGGCGGACAGGGCGCGCGCGTCGCGCGAGTCGGGGGAGAGCGCGAAGAGCGTCTCCAACTGCTGCTGCGCCATGGCCAGGTCGCTGGGGTTGCCCTTCAGCGCCGCGGCGCGGGCCGAGCGCAGGTGCGCGTCCACCTCCTGCCGCACCTGCCCCCGGTGGACGTACCAGGCGACCGCCGCCGCGAGCACCACCGCGACGACGCCAATCTGGAGCAGCGCACTGCCCAGGCCTTCGCGACGCTTCCAGTCACCGCGACCCGACGTGTCCATGGGTGGCCTCTCGCGCAAATATTGAAGATTTTCAGACAGTTATGCGAAGTAGGACGGGCATGGACAGATAGGTCCGCCCTCCCGGGGTGTCAACGGGGGGAGGCTGTCCGCAGGCGAGGCGACAAGCCCTGGAGGCACGCGATGGCGGTCTACACGACACTTCCCCCCGAGGCATTCACCCGCGTGGCGGACGCATACGGCCTGGGGACCGTGCGCGGGATGACGCCCATTCCGCAGGGCTCCATCAACACCAACCACCGGCTGGAGACGGACGCGGGCCGCGTCTTCGTGCGCCACACCACGGTGCGCTCGCCCGAGGACCTGCGCTTCGAGGCCGCGCTCCTGGAGCACCTGGCGCGCGCGCACTTCCCGGCGCCGGTGCTGCTCGTGCCGACAGGCCCCGAGCCCTTCCTGGAGATGCACGGCGGCAGGATCAGCCTCTTCAGGTGGCTTCCGGGCGAGGAGTTCACCCGGGCCCGGCTGACGCCAGACGTGCTGGAGCGCCTGGGCGCGGAGCTGGGAAAGCTGCACCGCCTCACGCAGTTCTTCGGAGGCTCGCGGGACAACCCCTACGGCCCGGAGGTGGTGAAGGGCTGGCTCTCAGGGCTGCGGCAGCGGCCGGAGCCGGAGCTGGCGGCGGTGGCGCGGGAGCTGGAAGGACTGCTTGCGCGCGCGGAGGCCGAACACCAGGGACTGGAGCCCCGGGGCGTCATCCACGCGGACCTCTTCCTGGACAACGTGAAGTGGCTGGGAGACCGCGTGGGCGCCTTCTTCGACTTCGAGATGGCGTGCGTGGACGCGTACACCCGCGATGTCGCCATCACCCTGAACGCGTGGTGCTTCGAAGGCAGCTACCAGCCCGAGCTGTGCCAGGCCTTCCTGCGCGGCTACCAGGATGCCCGGCCGCTGGCGGAGGTGGAGAAGGCCGCGCTCTTCGGCCACGCGCTCTACGGCGCGGTGCGCTTCACCACGAGCCGCATCCGCGACTACCACCTGTCCACGCTGGGCGCGGACAAGCTCGCGCCCAAGGACTACCGCACGTACCTGTCCCGCGCGCGGGCCCTGGGCGGCATGGGGCCGGACGGGCTGCGCGCGCTGGTCGGCGTGTGACGGCCTAGATGCCGGAGACGATCTTCCACTCGCCGTCGACCTTCTGGAACACCATCTGCTCCAGCTCCGAGTCCTGCTGGGGCCGGGCGTTGAGGCCCGGCATGCGCCAGGACGCGTTCCAGTAGTAGATGGCGTAGGCGACCTCTTCGTCCTCGCGGACCTCCACGCGGCGGACGTTGATCTCCACCTTGGGGCTCTGCAGCTTCGTGAAGAGCGCCTGCAGGTGGGGCCCCATGTTGGCGGCGGTGAGATCGTCTTCGGGGTCCTCGGTGCCGCCGTCGTCGCGGAACTTTGGGGACACCAGGGCCTGGATGGCCTTCGCGTCGCGGGCCTCGAGGGCCGCGCGGTAGCGCTCCATCACGGCGATGATGGCGCGGGTGTCGTCGGTGTCCTGCAACTCCGTGCCGGGGATGCGCTTCGGGGCGCACGCGGCCAGGAGGAAGACGGCGCAGAGGGCGAGGAAGCGGTTGTGCATGGCGGGGCCTTATGGGTTCAACCGCATGGGTGTCAACCCATTCCCAGGCCCCGCCGCCGATGCGCGCTTTGACTATTTGGCGCGGATGACTTCAGCGATGAAGCGGTTGAGCACGGGCACCTCGTTGTCGAGGATCTTCAGGCCCTCGGACTCGATGACCTTCTCACCGATGAAGGCCACGGCCTTGAGCAGGAAGGGCAGCTTGAGCGAAATCTCCCCGTCCATGGTGCGCTCCGTCTGGCCGTTGCCCAGGTCGCGCAGCCGCAGCACGCCCGTGTTCACCATCATCTTGGAGATGGTCTGGGACGTGGGCGTGTTGGTGAACGACAGCTCCTTCTTGCGCTTGTCGTAGGTGGACGTCTCGATGAAGGCGAACCACTCCGGCGGGACCTTCTTGGTGCCGATGGTGGCGATGACGGGCTTGGGGCGGTAGCGGACGCGGCGGTTCACACGGTCCCCGTCCACCTTCACCTCCAGGGGCTGCAACTCCAACAGCACGCCGTGGTGCTGGAGGAGGAACGGGAAGTAGCGCTCGTCGAGGAGCGCGCGCTCCACTTCATCCACCGTGCCCTGGATCCGCTGCTGCTTGACGAACCGCATGCTCCGTCCACCTCCGGAATGTGTCGCCCGCGTCTAGCGGAAAGCCTGACGCGGCACCAGGGGTCCTCGAAAGGTCGTCTGCTCGAAGTCACATCGCTCGCGCCACTCGGTGGCGACCGCACGGAAGGCGGCGCCGTAGTCCGGAAGTGCACCGACTTCATGCCGCACGGCGCCGCAGTCGCCCGCCAGGTAGGCGGCTTCAATCTTCAGCCGCGTGGCCTCCCGGCGGATGGCCTCCGGCAGCGCGGTGTCCGCCAGGGCACGTTGCAGCTGATCCGCCGCGAGTGCCGGCGCACCCACCTGGTGCAGCCGCCGACCCAACAGGTAGCGCAGCCACGGGTCCTGCGGTGAGAGCAGCAGGGCGCGATCCAACAACAGCAGGCGCAGCTCCTCCTGGGGCGCGCGGAAGTACGCCTCGATGGGGGCCCGCCGGGACGGGGTCTCCAGCGCGGCCAGCTTCACCTGCGCGGTGCGCGTCAGCTCCGGCCCGGCGTTCTGCGCGAGCGCGCTCTGGAGGAACGCGCGCGACGCATCCAGGTTGTCCAGGTGCAGGGCCACGTCCGCGCGGGCCACGGCCACCTCCGCGGCGAGCGTGGGCCGGTCCTTCACCTGCTCGGCGAGCGAGTCCAGCACCCCGGCCGCGTCGGCGGAGCGCTCCATCGCATCCAGGGCGGCGGCCTGTCCCAACTGGAAGGAGGGCTCCTCCGGCTGGAGGGCGGCGGCGCGCTGGAAGCGGACCAGCGCTTCCTGGGGATCGCTGGCGAGCGCGTCGCGGGCGGAGTCCGACAGCCGGGCCACCTCGCGGGCGCAGGCGCGGGAGAAGAGGCTGCCCGCGCGGAAGCGGGCGAAGGCGCGCGCCAGCGTGGACTCATCCAGGGGCAGCGCGTCCAGGGTGCGCTCCCATTCGGTGACGAGCGCGTCCAGGGGCTGGCCGTAGGCGGCGTTGAAGTCCGCGTGCGCGTAGACGGCCCGCAGCTTGTCCGCGCCGTAGGTGTCCGCCAGGTAGCGCAGGAACGAGCCCGCCACGGTGTACGCGCGCGCCGGGGCGGACTGGTAGAAGCCCTTGGGCCCCATGAGGTCGCGCATGTCCGGGGCCATGCCCTGCCGGCGCATGCCCGCGGCCCACTGGTGCAGGGTGAGCTCGCCCTGCACCGGGTCGTCCGCGGCCACGGCGAGTCCTTCGATGACGCCCATGAGCGGCCACACGCCCAGGCGGGTGGTGACGCGGAAGAAGCCCGCGCCGGCGGGGGCCGCCATCACGTGCGCCAGCTCATGGTGCAGCACGGAGTGGGGGAAGGGCTTGTCCTGGATGTGCAGCTCGGTGCGCCAGGGCTTGGCGAACTGGGTGCGGCCCGCGCCCACCAGCCGCTGCTTCTCGTCCTCGGAGCGGTAGAGCCACACGCGCACGCGCTCCGTGGGGGCCACGCCCAGGAAGCGCGCCGTCTGGGCGAAGCGGAACTCCAGGTCCCTCGCCATCCGGTCCACGTCCTCGCGGGACTTGCCGCGCGGGTAGTGCAGGACGAAGTGCTCCGTCTCCCGCACGCCGCCCAGCTGCTCCGCCAGGTACGCGTCCGTCATGCGCAGGCCCAGCCGCGGCGCGCGCGCCTCCAGCATCCAGATGCCCGCCGCGCAGAGCGCGACGATTCCCAGGCTGCCCACGCGCGCGCCCTTGAGGGTCAGCCTCCCGGTGCGCACGTCCAGCAGCGCCATGGAGAGCCCCGCGAACGCGCCCGCCCACAGCAGCGTCTCCACGCGGAACCAGCCCAGCGCGGCCGTCATCTGGAGGGCCTCGTCGTAGAGCGGGCCGGGCAGGTGGCCCAGGAAGACGTTGAAGGCGAACACCTGGGGCCCGAAGACGATGGGCACCACCGTGACGACCAGGGACGCGAAGAGGAGCAGGGCGTACAGCCCCGCCGCGCCCCGGGGGCGGCCCGTGGCGAAGCCCAGGAAGACGCCCGCGGCGGAGGCGAGCACGGCGGAGGGCACGGTGAGCAGGGGGTAGAAGCCCGCCAGCTCGAAGGGGTCGCACGCGGTGCGGAAGCGGGCGAAGAGCAGGGCGCACACGAAGGGGGGGATGAGCACCCCCAGGTTCAGGACGACGCTTGCGCCCAGGGCGCGGCCCACGGCGGTTCCGGGCAGGGCGGACGCTTCCGCCAGGGCGGGCCGGGGCAGGGCGCCGGTGAGGATGCGGCGCTCCTGGAAGGCGGCGGCGATGCCCGTCCCTCCCCCGAGCAGGCCGACGGCGATGGCCAGGGCGAGGCCCAGCTCGAAGCCGGGGACCCCGAAAAGCGGGAGCAGGACGAGGGCCGACCCCCCACCGGCGAGCAGCAGCACGGTGGCCAGGACGGCCGGACGGCCCAACAGACCTCTGGCGCGGGGGAGGACTTGCCGCATGGTGTCCCCTATACTCCCCGGCCGCATGTCCGAACAGAAGAGCGGATCCGAACTGCGCACCCATGGTCGTGCGCCCATCGAGCTGAAGGTCGACTACAAGAAGCTCAATTCGTTCTTCGCCGACTACACGAAGAACATCAGCAAGGGCGGTACCTTCATCAAGACGAAGAAGCCGCTGCCCATCGGCACGCGCTTCCTCTTCAAGTTGACGGTGCCGCACCGCGAGGCCCCCTTCGAACTGTTGGGCGAGGTCGTCTGGTCCAAGGGCGACGCGGAGGAGCCCGGCATGGGCATCCGCTTCATCTACAGCAGCGAGTCCCAGCGGGTGGACTTCGAGACGCTGGTGGAGCGCCTGATGTCCGACAGCCTGGGCTCCGAGCTGACGGAGAAGCTGCTCAACAAGCCCCTGCATCCCCAGCACCCATGAGCCCGCGTTTCGCGATGGCGCTGTGCACGCTGGCGCTCGTGGGCGGCGCGTGCCAGGAAGCGCCCGCCGCACCTCCGAAGCCCGCGCCCGCCGCCCCGCGAGCGCGCCCGAAGGACGTGTCGGCGGAGGACTTCGTGATGCCAGTGTTGCCGCGCGCGCACGTGCGGCTGAAGGACGCCTACGGGGGCGTGCACCGCGTGGAGGTGGAGGTCGCCGCCACCGCGGATGCGCGCACGCGCGGGCTGATGTGGCGCAAGGCGCTGCCCGCCGGGCAGGGCATGCTCTTCCTCTTCCCGGAGGAGGAGGTGCGGGGCTTCTGGATGCGCAACACGCTCATCCCGCTGGACATGCTCTTCATCACCTCCGAGCACCGCATCGTCGGCATCATCGAGAACGCGGAGCCGCGCACGCTGATGAACCGCTCGGTGGGCATCCCCAGCCAGTACGTGCTGGAGGTCCCCGGCGGCTGGTGCCAGGCGAAGGGCATCGTCCGGGGCGGCACGGTGGAGTTCGAGAACGTGAGCACCCTCCCCATCACGCCCTGAGCCTGACCGCGCGGCGGCTACCCCTCCGACGCGGGCTGGAACAGGAACGTGCTGGCGTGCGACTCGCCCGACAGCGCCTTCACCTTCTTGCGCAGGGACGCGGCGACGGCGGACAGCTCCGCGGGGTGGGGTGACGGGGACAGGCCCCGCTGGTCCACCGCCGCCAGGCTCAGCGTCACCGGCACCATGGGCGTGCCCGGCGCGTCGCTCGCGCCGAAGCCTCCGCGTCGCAGGTCCTCCGGTCCGTACAGCGGGACCCGCTCCGCGTCGAAGCGCTGACAGAGCTTTTGCAGCACCTCGGGGGACACGCCTTCGGGACATACGAGCACGAAGTCGTCGCCGCCCACGTGGCCCAGGTGCGAACCGGGCGGCAGCAGGTGCAGGCACTCCGACAGCAGATTCGCCGTGTGACGGATGACGCGGTCTCCCTGGAGGAAGCCGTAGCGGTCGTTGTACGCCTCGAAGTGGTCCAGGTCGCCGTAGATGATGGTGAACGCGCTGCCCTGGAGCGCGGCGCGGATCCACCGTTCAATCATCCGGCTGCCGGGCAGGTCCGTGAGCGGATGCGCGCCGGTGGCCGCGTGCTGCTCCAGGTCCGAAGCGCGCGCGATGAGCTGCTTCATCGTCACCGTGCCCAGGAAGTGGCCCTGCGCGTCCGTCACCACCACCGGGTCGTAGACGGACTCGGGGGGACGGCGCATCGCCATGCGGGCCAGGGCGGTGATGGCCGTGGCGTCCTCCACCACCATCAGCGCGTCGGGCGCGCCGTCCGCGAGCGCCGGGGTCTCGTCGGCGGAGGAGCCTCCCCACCGCGCGTAGAAGCTCCGCCGCGTCACCACCGCGCGCGGCTGTTCGCCGTCCAGCAGCACGACATGGTCCTCGCCCGGCGTGCGGCGGAAGAGCCGATCCAACTCCACCGCGGGCGATGCTCCCGGCGCGCACGGGGGACGGATGATCATGCTGCCCACCGTCTCGTCGTCCTCGAACTCGCGGTGATTCAGCGCGCGGATGGCCTCGCGGCAGCGCTCGGCGAAGTCCTCGCCCGGACGCTGGGGTGCGTTCGCCGGACGCGCCAGCAGGTAGCCCTGCGCGTGCCGGATGCCCAGGCGCAAGAGCACGGCCAGCTCGTTCCACGTCTCCACGCCCTCGGCGATGAGCACCGCGTCCACGCGCTGCGCGAAGGCGACCAGCGACTTCACCAGGTGCTGCCGGTACGTGTGCAGGTGGATGTCCCGCACCAGCGCCTGATCCAACTTGATGAAGTCCGGCGCGCTGTGCACCAGCGTCACCAGTCCGGAGTGCCCCGCGCCGAAGTCGTCCAGCGCGATGCCGAAGCCCTGCTCCGAGTACCGCCGCGCCAGCATGCGCAGCTGCTCCGTGTCCTCGAAGGTGCTGCGCTCGGTGATTTCGAGCACGATCTGCCGCGGACTGAGGCCATGCGTGCGAAGCAGCTCCAGCGTGGACGCGCCGCCGAAGCGCTCGTCGCTCAGCACATCCGGGCTGACGTTGAAGAAGAAGGGCCCGCGCCGCTGCTCCTGCGGCAGCGTGGCGATGCGGCGCACCGCCGCGGTCCAGCACGCCCGCTCCAACTCGAAGGTGAACCCCTCCACGCGCGCGCGGTTGAAGAGTTCGTTGGGGGACTCCACCGGACCCAGGCCACGCGACAACACCTCGTGGCCAAGCACCTCGCCACTGAGCAGATCGACGATGGGCTGGAAGACGGTGGCGACCCTCGGCTCGTCACCGTTCCACAGCCAGGGAGGTGGCGGGCCGGGCTTGCTGGGGGAGGGCAGGCTCATGACCCCCAAAATGTACCGCGCCCTGAAGGAAGCTTCAGTCCCCCCCTCCCTTCAGGCACCCCCAACATCCAATACGGACGCTTGCAGGAGGGCGTGGCCGCCCTTCCCGGGAACTGGGAAAGAGGGCCTCGGGGCACGCTACTCCCCACGAATCCGCTGGATTTCCGGCACGTTGGCGCCCTCGGAGGCCATGGGGGCGGCGTCCACGGGAGCCACCGGGGTGGCTTCCACCGGCGCGACCTGGGCCATCGTCACCTGGGCCGCGACGGCCTCCATGGCCTGCCCCTCCTCTCCCTGGGCAGTCGAGAGGGCCCGGAAACGGCGGGCCAGCGAGGCCAGCTCCGCCGCCTTGAGCTGCGCCTGACCGCTGCGCAAGGACAGGAGCGCCACGCGCGCACGCTCCAACAGGGCCACCTCCGCGCGCAGTCGCGCGATGATCCGCTCGCGCCGCTGGCGCATGTCCCCCAGCCGCTCCACCTCCTCGGCCAGCGACGCCGCCGCGACCTCCAACTGCCGGCGGGCCACCGCGTCGGTGCTGGCGCGGGCGCTCTTCTCCAGGCTGTCGCGCTCCGCTTGAAGCTCCGCGGTGGCTCGCTCCTCCAGTTGCGCCTCCACGCCGGCCCATTCGGAGGCCAGCTCCACCGCGCCGCGCGTGATGCGCGCCAGCGTGCGGGCCAGCTCCTCGCGCGCGGGCTCGCGGGGCAGCTTCGCCAGGGACTGGCCGCATTGACGGTAGAGCGACAGCGCGCGCTCCGACAGGGTGTGGAAGTCGCCGGAGAGCTGGGGCAGCAGCTCCTCCGCCCGCGCCTCCACCGGGTCGGCCGTGAGGCCCAGGTGCGCCGCGATGGCGCCAAGGCCCACGAAGAGCCCCACGATGCCGCCCACCATCACCGCCGCCAGCAGCGTGGGCGTGGCCACGGACGCCAGCCGCAGCGACAGGATGTTCGCCACCACGCCGCCCGCCAGGGTGAGCCCCGCGCCCAGCACGCTGCCCAGGCCGTAGTGCACGAGGGTGGGGCGCGCCTCCGCCACCTGGCCCTCCTCGCCCAGCTCGTTGAGACGCGCGCGCACCAGCAGGGCGCCCGCGGCCGCGCCGCTCATCGCCACCGTCCACCCGGGCGACAGGCCCAGCCCGTAGGGCAGTCCGACGAGCAGCAGCCCCAGCCCGGCCAGGAGCCCCCGGTCCCACCGGTCTCCGCGCGCGCACGCCAGCACCACCGCGGCGGGTGCCAGCCACGTGAGCGGCATGGGCATGCCCAGGCGCAGCGTCAGCCACTGCACGAGCCCCGCCCCGGCGCCCGCCGCCAGCGCGCGCGTGACGGTGTGCTCGAAGGCTTCGCGGTGGTGGAATTGCAACACGGCGGCATTCATCGGGACACCCCGGGAACGGCCCTCGGGCCGGGAATGTCCTTCGAACGCGTGGCCCGTGAAAAAGGTCTACGCCTTGGGGCGCGACAGCGGTCCCGTCCTGCCCTTCGTCACGCGCAGGTAGTCCGCGGGCGCGAGGACGATCTGCGTGCCGCGCACCCCCGCCGACACGGCGACGGTGTCGAACAGCTCCAGCGTCTCGTCCACGTAGACGGGGTACTCCTTCTTGCCCCCCAGCGCGGTGACGCCGCCCCGGATGAAGCCGGTGAGCGGCTGCAACTCCTTGAGCGGAACGGTGTCCACCTTGCGGTCGCCGCTCAGCCGCGCCAGGGCCTTCAAGTCCAGCTCCGCGTTGCCCGGCACCACCGCCATCAACACGCCGGTGCGGTCGCCCTTGGCCACCAGCGTCTTGAACACCTGTTCGGCGGGCATGCCCACCTTGGCGGCGACGGTCTCCGCGGACAGGTCGTCCGGGTCCACGTCGTAGTCGCGCAAGCTGTACGCGATGCCGAGCGAGTCCAACAACCGGGCGGCGTTCGTCTTCACGGGCGTCACATCCCCAGGAGCTTCGCGGCGGCCTTCACGCGGGTGAGCGCGTCCTCGGGCGAGGTGCCCACCGCGGACAGGTGCCCCATCTTGCGGCCCTTGCGCGCGTCGCGCTTGCCGTACAGGTGCAGCCGGACGCCGGGCATCGCCAGCACCTGCTCGAAGCGGGGCCCGCCCTCGTTCAGCCACAGGTCGCCCAGCAGGTTGACGATGGCCGCGGGGCGCACCACCTCCACCGAACCCAGGGGCAGGTTGCACACCGCGCGCACGGCCTGCTCGAACTGGCTCGTCAGGCACGCCACTTCCGTCGAGTGGAAGCTGTTGTGCGGCCGGGGCGCCACCTCGTTCACCAGGAGCGAGCCGTCCCCCAGGAGGAACATCTCCACCACCAGCAGCCCCTCCACCTTCAGCGAGGCGGTGATGTCGCGCGCCACCTGCGAGGCCTGCGACAGCACCGCCTCCGGCAGCGGACCCGGCAGCAGCGACCACGCCAGGATGCGGTCCTCGTGGTGGTTGAACGCGGGCGGGTACACCGCGAGCTGCCCATCCGGCCCTCGCGCGACGAGCACCGACAGCTCCGCCTTCAGGTCCAGCGCGGCCTCCACCACCACGGAGCGCTCGCCCAACTCCTTCCACGCGACGGCTGCCTCGGAGGGGCCCTTCACCTCGTACTGGCCGCGCCCGTCGTAGCCGCCTTCACTGGACTTGATGAAGCACTTGCCGCCCATCGCGGTGATGGCCGCGGAGAGCTCCGCCTCCGAGTTGGCCTCGCGCCACGGGCCCAGCGGGAAGCCGCCCTTGGCGAGCCAGGCCTTCTGCCGGCCGCGGTGCTGCACGACGGACAGCACGTCCGCGCCGGGCCGCATGGGCGTGTGGCGGGCCACGGCGTTCAGCGTGGCCAGCGACACCTTTTCAATCTCCAGCGTCACCACGTCGCACGAGCGCGCCAGGTCCTCCGCGGCGGCCGTGTCGGAGAAGGACGCGGTGAGGCAGCGGTCCACCACCGAGCGGGCCGGACACGTGGAGTCCGGATCCAACGCCTGCACCTGATAGCCCAGCGTGCGTGCGGCGAGCGCCATCATGCGCCCCAGCTGTCCGCCGCCTAGGATGCCCAGCGTGCCGCCGGGGAGCACCACACGCGCCGTCATCCGGACACCTCGCGGTGCGCCAGCACTTCGTCCGTGCGGGCCTTGCGCCAGGCGCCCAGCCGCTCGCGCAGCTCCGGGTACTTGAGGGACAGGATGGCCGCCGCGTGCAGCGCCGCGTTGGCGGCCCCCGGCTTGCCGATGGCCTGCGTGCCCACCGGGACGCCCTTGGGCATCTGCACGATGGAGAGCAGCGCGTCGAAGCCGCTCAGCACCGTGGTGGGCATGGGCACGCCCAGCACCGGCAGGAGCGTCTTGCTGGACACCATGCCCGGCAGGTGCGCCGCGCCGCCCGCCGCGGCGATGATGACCGACAGGCCCCGCGACTCCGCGGTGGAGGCGTACTCCATCATCCAGTCCGGGGTGCGGTGCGCGGACACGACGCGCACCTCATGCGGGATGCGCAGCTCGGCGAGGATGTCGATCGCCGGTTGCAGGTGTTCGAGGTCGCTTCTGCCGCCCATGATGACCCCGACCCACGGGGTGCTCGCGCTCGCCGCCATGCTGTCTCGCGCCTCCAGTGCGCCCTTCCAGGGCTGAAGCCTGGAAGAACGCGGAGATAGGGCCACGCGATTCCACAGGTCAATCGCGAAGATGCCGCTTCGCGTCGGCAAGGGGCCGGGGGGCCGAGCGTTCCCCACTCCAGCCCACCCGCCGTCCCCAGGCCCGGCGTCACGCCCGCGTGACGCCGGGGCCCGAAGGCACCTCGCTCAGTAGGTGGAGCCCATGCGGCCAAAGCCCTTGAGCGCCTTCACCTTGCTGCTCTTCACCGCCGCGCGCTGGGACTCCTCGCTGTCCGCGTCGTCATAGGCCTTCATCGACTCCGCCTGCTCCGCCTGATCCGCGGCCACCGCCGCCGCGCCCGCCACGTTGCCGGCCTCCATGAAGAGCGCCTGGTTCTGGCGCAGGTAGAGCTGGGCCGCGTCCTTCTTGCCCTGGCTCATCGCCTCCGCGGCCTTCTGGAGGTTCTGCGCGCCGCGCGCCCGGGCCGCGTACACCGTGGCCTCCTTGTCCTGGCGCTGCACGACCTCTTCCTGGATGTTGGTGGCCATCGCGGTCAGCCGGGACTGGTCCTCCACGTTGTGCCGGGCGATGAGGTCCGTGTACGTGAGCTTCAGCCCCGCCACCTGCACGGACTGGCCCGCCGCGCCGGCCGTGACGTTGAGGCGCACCACCACGCGCTCCACCTGGCCCGCGGAGAAGTCCGGCATCGCCACGCGCACGGTGTTGCCGGCCTGGTGCGCGCGGTAGCCCAGCACCTCGCCCAGCGTCGTGCCCGGGGGCAGCTCGAAGGACAGCTCCACGTTGCGCGCCACCGCGGTGGTGGCCTGCTGCAGGTCGCGCTGGAAGAGGTTCGACAGCTGGCTTGCGTCCTCAAGGAAGCCGTACGCGCCCGCGCCGTACTCCGCGAAGGCCTGCATCAGGTCCTCGTTGAAGTCGGTGCCCACGCCAATGGAGCTCACCGTGATGCCGGAGGCGCGGATGTCCCGCACCACGTTCTTCAGGCCCTGCTCATCCGACACGCCCTCGGTGGGCTGGCCATCGCTCATCAGGATGAGGCGGTTGACGGTGGCGGCGCCCCCCATGGCGGACGCCAATTGCGTGCGGCCCACGGACAGGCCCGCGCTGATGTTGGTGCCGCCGTCATCCCAGATGGCGTCGATGAACTGGGCCATCCGCTCGCGGTTGGCCGGCGTCGCCGGCAGCGACGGCAGGCTCTTCACATCCGAGCCGTAGTGCACGATGGCCAGCCGGTCCTCGTCCCGCAGGAGCGTCACCAGGTGCCGCGCGGCCTGCTTCGCCTGCTGCAGCTTGTAGCCGCTCATGGAGCCGGACCGGTCGATGACGACCGCCAGGTTCACCGGGCTGCGCTTCGCGCCCGCCACCTCCATGCCGGTGAGGTCCACCGTCGCGTACGTCTCCGACGCGCCCACCGGGAGGTAGGGGTGTGACAGCCGGCTCTTCACCTGGATGGACCCCCCGGCCCCGGCCTGGAAGACGGTCGGCGGCGGGGTGGGCGGGGTCGGCGGCGTCACCACCACGTGCGGCGTGGGCTGGGTGTCCTCACCCCGGGGCAGGCCCAGCACCAGTGCGGTGAGGGCCAGGGCACCGGCCAGGGAGAGGAAGAGGACCGTTCGATTCATGGCAGGACTCCAGGGCGTGTGGAACGCGGGCCCTGCCTTTACGAACGGGGCGCGCGAAAAGGTCTAACCCTTTCGCGCGAGACGACTGTTCAGCGGACGCTTTCTTCAGTTGCCCTGGGCCTGGGGGGACGCACCGGCACAGAAGTAGGGGGAATTGTTCTCCCCGAACGTGTCGCGGTACTTCTGCTCGTCCGCCACGCGGATCGCGTCCAGCGTCGCCTGATCCAGGAGCAGGGGGCGGCACGCCATCCGGGGCGCGAGACCCTCGGGCGCGTCATCGCGCGTCACCTCGCAGCCGGTGGTGGTGCCCTGCACGCATTCCTTGCTGCAGTAGCCCAGGGCCTCGGCCGTCGGGTCGTCGCTGCGCTCGGAGTCCACGTCACGCACGCAGATGAGGTCCTCGCAGTCCAGCGAACCAAAGGAGATGAAGTCCTGATCCGGCGCCACGTCCCGCTCCCGGATGGGCATGAACTTGGTGGAGTAGGTCTCCTGCTCCTCGGCGGACGCCTTGCGCACCAGACGGCACGGCTTGCCCAACTCGGTGGTGACCTCGCAGCCTCCCAGCAGGAGGACGGCGGAGAGGAAGAGCGCGGATCGCACGAACATCGTTGAGACCTCTAGGAAGGATGGGACCGGGGGCGTGGGGGAAGGCGACACCCAGAAGCCGGAAACGGTAGCACACCCCTCCTTCACGCCAACCACCGACCTGTGATGCGCGGGAAGGGTGGAATTGTGAAGGAGCACCGCAGGATATCAGAGGAAGCAGGCACGTCGTGGCGGTTGATGGTTGGGAATACGGCCGATAGGATGGCGTGGCTGATGTCATGCTGCCTTCCGGTGGCAGTACGCCCCCTCCCCCCCACGGAGCGCCCGGACTTGAACCGCCCCACGCTGATGCTTGCGCTGAGCCTGATGTGGCCCGCGCTGGCCCCCGCCCAGAGTCAGGAAGGCATGGGCCTCGATCTCACCGAGGACGCCCAGCCCAAGCCTGCCGAAGAAAACCCCGCGCCGCCGCCGGACGAGGAAGCCCGCCCCGCGTCGCCGCCCACCGCTGACAAGGCGAAGGACATCCCACCGGAAGCGCTGATGCCGCTGACGGACATCACCCAGGACGACCGGGTGAAGAGCGTCCAGCGCAAGGTGTATCTGAAGAAGCACCGCTTCGAGATCACCCCGCTGGTGAGCATCTCGGTGAACGACCCGTTCTATTCGAAGTTCGGGGGTTCGCTGCGCGGCGCCTGGTACCTGGCGGACACGCTCGCCATCTCCGCGCGCGGCTCGCTCATGCAGGTGCTGCCGTCGGATGACGTGCGCACCGCCAAGCGCACCTTCAACAGCAAGATCTACAACTCCGTGCCCCAGTGGTCCGCCATGGGTGACGTGGAGTGGGCGCCGCTGTACGGCAAGGTGTCCTTCCTCAACTCCATCCTCCACTTCGACGGCTACCTGATGGGCGGCATGGGCGTGGTGAAGACGGAGACCTCCGCGCTGCCCGAGCGCGGCCTCAACCCGGCCTTCGACCTGGGCCTTGGCATGCGGTTCGTCACCAAGGACTACCTGGCCGTCAACGTGGCCCTCATCAACACTTCCTATGTGGATCAGCCCCTGGGCAGCAGCAAGGGCGCCATCCAGAACATCATGACCCTCAACGCGGGCATCTCCATCTTCCTGCCGCTGCGCTCGACGGGGAGGGAGTCCGAATGAAGCCCGCCTTCCGTCTGCTCCTGACCCTGTGCGCGGGCGTGCCCGCGCTGGCCGGCGCCGCCGACCAGGCCGCCGCGCCCACCCCCGCGGCTTCGGCCCCTGCTGCTCCGGCC